>NZ_CP071617.1 GCF_017357245.1 Rhizobium bangladeshense
ACGGGCCATGGACCGATCGCTGCGAAGACCATCGCCGACCTCCGCGATATCAGTATGAGGGACGGCGGCCGGCCGCTCATCCTCAGCGAGGATCTCGCCGCCATGATGCAGGCAACGCATCCGGCCGCATTGCTGCAATTCGACATGAAGGACGATTACGAAGCTATCGGAACCCATGGTATCGAGCATCTTGCCGTGCATTTCCGCGACATCACCGCCTCGGTGATCGTCAGCGGCGGCAGTCTCGACCTCATTGTGGCAGTCAAGGAAAAGCTTCCGCATCTGCTGCGCGGCATCGATCCGACGGACAAACTTTACGATATCCGGCAGGCCAGCGGCTGGGGTGCGGCCGAAATGAAACTGCGCGCCGACCTGCGCGGTCCGACCGAACCTGACACGATCTATCTTCACTGGCAGCTGATCCTTGATGCCGCCAAGGATGGCCTCGACCTAATCGGTCTCTGCCGGGACGAAGGCAAACGCGTCGATGCATGGACCTTCACCTTGAAGGACCCCGGGGCTGGATTCAGCGAAGAGGAATGGCGCAGCTTCTCGACATTGATGGCGCTGAAGCCGGATCAGGTCACTACCGATGAAGCGCCAGCGACCGAACGCGCCTGGCGCCTGCGCATGCCCGGCTAACTTGCGACCATCAGCCCTGCGCTCTCAAGGATGAAGGCAAATTCGTCGGCGAGCCCCGGCGTATGCGCGACGACAGGCCCGCCACCCGCAAGCAGCCTGCCGACCGGCGGCATTGCAACTGTCGCGCCTGCCTCTTCAGCGATCAGCGCACCGGCGAGCATATCCCATGCATTGAGGTGGCGTTCGTAACAGAGATCAGCAGCACCCTCGGCGACGCGAACAAGGTCGATGGCGGCTGCGCCCATGCGCCGATAATCCATGCCGCGCTCATGCAGCCGCTTGGAGAGTGCGAGATACTCATCGAAGCTCGTCTTGCGCGAATGACCGAGAATGATCAGCGCACTGGCGGGATCGGCAGTCGTCGCCGCATGGATCTGCAGGCCGTCCTTGAAGGCGCCGCCGCCGCGCACGGCGTGAAAGACTTTGTCCTCGGCCGCGTCGTAGATGACGCCGATCTCGACCTTGTCGCCGACGACAAAGGCAATCGAAACGCCCCAGTAACGCAAGCCCCTGATATAGTTGGTCGTGCCGTCGATCGGATCGACGACCCAGGTGCCGGCACCTTCCGATTGCCCGCCGCTCTCCTCTCCCATGAAGGTATCATCCGGAAAGCGCGAGATGAGGCCCTGGCGGATCGCCTGCTCGGCCATCCTGTCGGCGGTGGTGACGAAGTCCTGCAATCCCTTGCTTTGAACGGCAAGCGTGCGGGGATCCGACTCGCGCCGAAACCTGGCTGTCTCCCGTCCGACCTCAAGCGCAACGGTAATGGCGGCCTCCGCCCGTGCGCGGATGGCAGCGGCGTCGAATGCGGCATTCATCAGGCAGTCCTTCTTGTTATCAATGTCACCGGCGTGAACTCGACACGCGCCGTCAGCTCCGGTTCGGCCATCCGGCTTATTAGCAGGTCGACGGTCTGTTCTGCCTGGATGTCGCAGGGTTGGCGGATGGTCGTCAGGTCGTAGGCGGTCCAAGCGGCCTGGGGGATGTCGTCATGGCCGATAATGCGGAGCGGCGGCGCCTCGTCGCGGCCCCTGCCCTGCATGAGGCGGTCGATCACGCCGCAAGCCATGTAGTCATTGGCGCAGAACAGCCCGTCGACGCCGGATGCGGCCAGGCCGGTTGCCGCATCATAACCGCTCCGGTAGTCGTTGATCCTGACCTGCAGGAACTGCGCCTCGACGCCAAGCTGCTTGCAGTGGGCGATGAAGGCCTCGCTGCGACGTCGCGCTGTATAGGATCTCGCCGGGGCGGCCATCACGGCAGGCTTTCGCACGCCATTGTCGATCAGGTGGCTGGCCGCCAGATGGCCGGCCATGCTGTCGTCAGAGATGATGCGGTCGACCAAGGGAATGTCATTGCCCTTGTTGATCAGCACGATCGGGACGCCTTCGGCTGCGCATTGTTCGCAGATTTCGGTCGGCGGCGCGTCCGATGTGACGATGACGCCTGACACGGCGTAATGCAGCAATTGGCCGATGACCATCGAGGTGTCCGCCTCCTGCGAGGTCGGCAACAGGATCGGGCGGAAGTTACGGGCGAGCAACGCCCGAGACAGATACTCGATCTGCAGCGTGCGGAACGGATTATCGAAACCGGCGGCGACGAGACCGACGAGATCGGAGCGTTTATTGGTAAGGCTTCGGGCGAGATAATTCACCCGATAGCCGAGTTCCTTGGCGGCCTGATAGACCTTCTCGCGTGTCTTCGGCGAAACGCTGGCATCCGGGGTGAAGGCGCGCGACACGGCGGCGCGTGAAACGCCGGCCACTCGCGCCACGTCGAAGGATGTTACCTTGCGCGGTCCCTTGTCCCTGTCAGCCAAGTGCTTTCTCCTTGATCGGAGGCGACCGCATCATATCCGGCAAATCGGTGCAGATGCCAAGAACCGGGAGTTTCATGAGGTCATCGAGAATGGTCCGCCGCTCCTCGTGCCAGAGCACGATCTCGCGGCCAGCCTGGAAGGCGCGAGCCATCAGCGCCTCGGTCACCAGGTCCTGCGGCCGCTCCCCTGCCCTCTCCCAGCAGAGATGAAGAATATCGGCACCGGCAGCATCACCGAAAGCATGTGGATCGTCGCCGACGCGGATCAGCACCGAGAGCGGAAAATCGCAGGCCGCGTCCCTGAGTTCGCGTACCTGCGCAGTATCGAATGAGCCAAGGCAGGCAAAGCGCTGGTTCATCTCGGCAAGGTGCCGCCAGCAGCGGATGCCGGTCCCCGGCGCCTTGAGCTCGACATAGAGACCGGTTCCGGTCTCGCGGGCAAGAGCGGCGACCTCCGAAAAGCGCGGCACGTCGACGTCGTCAAGATCGGCAAGCTCCGCCGCAGTCATTTCCGAAATGCGCCGGTCGATGCCGTAGACCCGCTCCAGGTGGTCGTCATGGGAGACGACCACCACTCCGTCGCCGGTCAGCTGCGCGTCGAGCTCCCACATCTCCGCACCGAGTTCGGCCGCGCGGCGAAAAGCGGCGAGCGTGTTTTCGCGTTCGTGGCCGCTGGCGCCGCGATGGGCGATGCAGAATGGAAGCCAGCCCTTGGCCCTCGGCCAGCCGTAACGTTCGAAGAAGGCCGAAAAATCGCGGGTCATCAGAGCCTCGTTCCGTTCTCGTCGAAGACGAACACGCCGCGGCTGTCGATCCCCCAGGCGACATCGTCGCCGACGTGAATATCATGGCGCACCGGTTGGATCGACCGCAGCAGCGGGCCGCCGGCAAGACGTACGTCGTAAAGATTTTCTCGCCCTTGCGTTTCGGCGAAGGTGATCTTGCCGGACACGGCTACGTCGCCGGCAGGCGTAAAATGCTCCGGCCGGACGCCGAGCATCAGCTTGCTGCCGTCGGCGGCGCCGATGGCGTTCGGCAACGGCACCCGGATCTCGCTTTCCGGGATTGCGAAGGCGCCATTGTCCATGACGCCGCGCAGGAAGGTGATCGGCGGGTTGCCGAGGAAGCCGGCGACGAAGGCGGTCTTGGGATTGTTGTACATTTCGGCCGGCGTGGCGATCTGGACGATCTCGCCCTCCTTCATGATGGCGATACGGTCGCACATGCTCATCGCCTCCACCTGGTCATGGGTGACGAGGATGGCGGTGATGCCGGTCTCGCGCTGCAGGCGGCGGATTTCAGAGCGCATTTCGAGGCGCAGCTTGGCGTCCAGATTGGCGAGCGGCTCGTCGAGCAGCAGCACGTCGGGCTTGCGGATCAGCGCGCGCGCCAGTGCCACGCGCTGCTGCTGGCCGCCGGAAAGCTCCGACGGCCTCCGGTCCATCAGCTTGCCGATCTGGACCAGGGCCGCAATACGATCGACCTCTTTTCGGATCTCGGCGGCAGGCGCACCCTTTACCTTCAGCGGAAATCCAATGTTCTCGGCAACCGTCATATGCGGGTAGAGCGCATAGGATTGAAAGACCACGCCGACATTGCGGGCCTGGCTCGGCAGATCGGTGACGTCACGGTCGCCGAAGAAGATGCGCCCGCCGGTCGGGCGGTGAATGCCGCAGACGGCAAAAAGCGTCGTCGACTTGCCGCAGCCGGAAGGGCCGAGCAGCGCCAGCATTTCGCCGCCCGCGACTTCGAGACGCATGTTCTCGATGACTTTGGTCGAGCCGAAGCTCTTCGAAAAATTGTCGAGGAGGATGCGCATCAGCCTTTGCTCCCGCCGCCATAGATGTTCATGAGATACTTGTTGAAGAGCGCATAGGCGATCAGTACCGGAACGAGGTAGAATAGGCCGACCGACTTGAACATGTTGAAATCGTAATTGTTATCGTCGGCGAGGAACCCCGCGAGATAGACCGAGAGCACCTGTACCTGATTTCCAGGCGCCAGCACCTGCGGCAGGATGAATTCACCCCAGCCTGACAGAAACGAGAACAGGCCGAGCGCCATGATGCCGGGCTTCACCTGCGGCAGCACGAGACTCTTCCAGACCCTGAAACGCGAGGCGCCGTCGACGACGCCGGCCATTTCGATCTCCCATGGCACGGTGTCGTAAAAACCCTTCATCAGCCAGATGCCGAGTGGCAGGTCGATCGCCGCCTTCACCAGAATCACGCCGATCAGCGAATTGTAGAGGCCGATCATCTGCAGCACGATGAAGATGGCAATGATCAGCGTCACCGAGGGGAAGGCATGCAGCACCATGACGCCGGCAAGGAAGAAGCCGCGCGCCGGCACATTCAGTCGCGACAGAACATAGCCCGCCATTGACGAGACGATCAGCACGACGCAGGTGGTGCAGGCTGCAAAGAGCAGCGTATTCGCAGTCACTTGCCAGATGTTGGCCTTGCCGGGCGTCGTCTGCCACAGGAATCGCCAGTGGTCGAGCGTCAGGCCCGAAGGCAGCAAGGCGTCCGGCTGCTTTACCGTCACGGTGTCGAGGAAGAGATAGACATACATCAGGAGCAGCGGCAGGCTGACGATTGTCAACGCCGTCATAACGGGCCAGCTCTTGTAATTTGCCGAGGGCTGCGATCGTTCGGCCATGGTCAATCCTCGATCAGGGGCTTGGCGACAAGCGTGCGGTAGTTGAAGACGCGCAGATAGAGGAGCGACAGGGTAACGCCGATCACGACGAGCACCAGCGCCATGGCTGCGCCCAGCCCGTATTCGAGATTGCCGGCATAATTCCTGAGCGCGGTGTGATAGGCGGCGAGCGCCCAGACCTCGGTCGTATTACCAGGTCCGCCATTGGTGGCCAGCAGGATCTCGTTGAAGGAGGCGAGCAGCGACAGCGTCTGATAGCAGGTGACGAAGAGGATCGGCCAGCGCATCTGCGGCAGGATGATGTAGCGGATCTGCTGCCAGCGCGACGCGCCGTCGACCTCGCTCGCATAGAACTGGCTTTTCGGAATGGCCTTCATCGCCGAGGAGAAGACCAGCATGCCCATAGAGGCGCCGATGAAACCGTTGATCAGCACGACGAAGAACCAGGCATTATAGGCGGTGTCGAGCAGGTAGTTCTTCGCGGGGTAGCCGAACTTGCCCATCAGGACCGAGATAAAGCCGCTATCCCAGGCGAGCCATTTCCACAGCAGTATATAGATGACGACGGGGGTAATGCGCGGCAGCAACCAGATGCCGCGGAAGATCGAGGCTGGTCTCGGCGGCATGTAATGCGTCCAGATCGCCAGCAGCAGTGCATAACCGACATTGAAGAGCGTCAGCACCAGCGCGACGTAGAGTGCGGTGTTGAAGAGCACGCGCGCCATATCCGGCGAGGTAGCGATGCGCGAGAAATTGTCTGTCGTCCAGGTCCAGCCGGTATAGCTGGCCCGGGCGACGGTTTCCTTCTGTTCCGGCGTCAGTTTGAGGCCCAGAGTATCGAGAGCCGAAAAGAGCTGTCCCTTGCTGTCGAAGCGCGTGTTGACGATCGAGCGGTTGAACTGTTCGGAGATCTGCTTGACCTCACGCGTCGAAGGTCGTTCAGCCAGATCCTTGAGCATACGCTCGGCTTCGCGGCGCGTCGGGAAGACCTCGCCGGCGTGTTTGGCCCGCAATTCCGCGGCGATGCCGGGCGCAAGCCCGAGTCCTTCCACGGCCTTGAGGCCGGCCTCGTCAATCGCATAGCGCGGTTCGGCCATTTCGTAGGCAATGTCCGGCATTACCGATTTCAGCGTGTTCAGCGAACTCGGCGCGATCTGATAGGCGCCACCGGAAATACCGGTCGCCGTCGTCATGTTGGTCATCGAAAAGACCGCCGTCAAAACGACAGGCATAAGGAAGAAGAGAACGATCATGATCGCCGCAGGCGCGATCATCACCAGTCCGAGCGTTCTGGACGACTTCATGGGAGCCTCCTCGCGGATCCTCTGGGCGGCGGGGCGCCGCCCGGAGGAGTGCTTAGATCTTAGCGGATGAGGATCTTGTCACCGAGCGTGCTCTTCAGCTCGCTCTCGGCATCGCCGATGGCGGCGTCGACGGTCTTGTCGCCGGTCCAGGACGCCTGAAGGTTCTTCCACATGATGTTCCAGTAGGTACCGAAATCCGAATTGTTCGGCATCGCATTGGCATGCGGCAGCAGGCGTTCTGTGGCTTCGCGAGCCCAGCGGTCGTCGGCGTAGAAGTCGACTTCGGCTTCAGCTTTGGAGATGCCGAGATGGGCGGATTTAATCGCATGCAGCGCGTTGATGCGCGGTTCGGAGGCGATCGTGATGAGTTGGGCGGCGATCTGCGTATCTTCATCGCTGTGTCCTGCGGTCAGCATGTAGACGAGCGGATGCGTCAGCGTGTTGGGCTTGCCGCCCTCTCCGGCCGGGATCAGCGTGAAGACGATGTTGTCGAAGAAATCCTTAAGCCCTTCCTGGTTGACGAGGCGGGCATAATGCCAGGTGCCTGCGTCCCAGATACCGGCTTTGCCGGTGGCGACTTCCTTCCACCACTGATCGCCCGGCATGCCGATGTGGTTCTTCTTGGTAACGCCTAATTTAACGGCGTCGGCGAAGAACTGGTAGGTTCGGGTCATTGCGGCCTTGTCGAAGACGAGCTTGCCGTTCTCCTCCATCGTGCCGCCGAAACTGGTGTAGAACTGCCAATAGTCAGGGCCGTTGCTGGGGCGCGGATAGAAACCGTAGCCTGGCTGGACGAGGCCCTTGTCCTGCATCTTCTTGGCATCTTCGAGAAGGCTCTTCATGGTGTACTTGCCGTCCTGAACGTTCTGCGGCAGTGCATCCAGATCGGCGTCGCTGTAGCCGATCGCCTTCATGTACGGCTTCCAGAAGAACATCGGACGGGATTCTGCATCCTGCGGAACGCCGTAGACGGTGCCGTTGTAGGAAGCGATCTGCAGCAGGTTCTCATAGATGCCGTTGAGCGGCCAGGCGTCGAGATCGACATGATCCTCGATCGGAACGATGAGGCCCGCCTGCGACCATGGAGCGATGTCTTCATGACCACTGGCGACGATATTCGGCGCCTTCTTGGCCTCGGCGGCAAGGGTCAGCGCCTGCTTGAAATCGTCCCAGCCGGAATAGGGCTTCTTCTCGACGGTGATCTTCAGATCTTCGCCCTTGAGGGCAGCTTCGCGCTGCAGCTGCTGGGCCGCGATTTCGATGGCATCGAGTCGATAGACATCGTTCGGGCCGGTGCCGCCGGCCCAGACGCTGATGGTAACGTCCCTGGCGAGTGCGAGTACGGAGGTCGAGGCCAGTATGGCGGCCGCGATCGTAAGGGATTTCAACGTCGGCAAAATGGTCATCTTCTTCATCTCCCCAGAAGAGCAGTGTGAGGCCTCTTTGACGGGTCATCACTGGCGTTTGACGACCGCTTCGAAAGCCCGCGAAACGTGACAAATCCCGCTCTATGGGCTTGATGTAACGGCCGAATGACAAATTGAGCACGTGTGCAAAATTCATTATGACGATGTGCGGGCGAGTTGCAAGCGGCGGCTTTCGAGGGGCGGCACGCGTCAAGCCGAAGAGGTCACGCCTACAGATCCCAATAGTCCAACCGGCCTGCTTCGGAAAGCCGCCATATGTCAAGGCGGTGCCGTCGCGGCGGCATTCGGCCGATGGCGTCGACAAGCCGGCGGCCATCTCTACATCCTACGTTCCACCGCTCGTTTATCGATTTGCGGGAATAGTCGAATGTCTTCAACCCAATGTCATCGAACCGGTTGCCATAGTCTAAATGGATGATTGTAATCGAGGCGCCCTCGCTGCTGTTGACCGCCGTCTTCAGCCGTCTCATAGCGTGCCGACTCTGCGAGCCGAACAGGATGTCGGTGGTCCGCCTAACCGTTTCCTCCATCGATGTCGGCACCTTGTCCTGCTGGGCGAACAAATCAAGGCAAATGCAAAGAACATCCTCTTGCAACTGGCCGGAGAAGAGGGCTTGCAGAGGTAGATTTGCTACAATTCCAGGATCGACGAATGTTCGCCCGCCCACTGGGACGGGTGGGAACGCTATCGGGAAAGCCGTGCTCGCCATGATGTGGTCGACGGATAGCTCGCCGCCGCGGCTGTCGAACACGACCTCCTCGCCGGTCTCTATATCCACCGCCGTGATGATCACCGGGATGACGCCGTCAGAAATCCGGTGGAAGTCGATCAGTTCCGTCAATGTGTGCCGCAGCGGCTCGCTATTCAGCAAGCTCCGATCCGAAGCTCCAGGCGAGAGCACCGACCATACCCCTGGGAACGATGGACGGAACAAGCCGGGCCTACCGGCCAGGAACGCCCGCAGCACGGAGCGTCGTCTTTCCGCCCGACCAGTTATGACGGCCAGAGGATGGAAGAAGGGCAGTTCAGTCTCAGCCGCCAGATCCCAGAAGCGCCGTAGCTGTGGCACGCGCTTCTCCGGCCTGTTTCCGGCTATGACGGCTCCAGTCACTGCTCCAATCGAGGCGCCTGCAATCCGGCCCACCTCGACCCCGTTTTGATAGAGGACCTCGTAGACTCCAGCGTGATAGGCGCCGAGCGCGTTGCCACCGGAAAAGCAAAGCCAAATGTCTGGCGTGTGCATGCGCTACGCTCCGTTCATCGTCCAGCAAATGTTCTGTCCGCTGGAGGGCTTTTCGCGGACTCTCTGCAACAACCCGGCGATGCCAGTTCGTGCGCCGTGCCATTGTCGAGCGACAAACCACGCGCAGTCTGCTTCCGACCGGCAAGGGGTGTGCTAGCGGACACAAGCAAGTTCCCGCCAGTTGGCGTTGCTTCGATCGCGGCGTTCAGCCAGTCGTCGCCGGGCAGGCGCTGCCTCCAATCAACGGGTCTTTTCAGTGCCGTTAGGCGTCGTGATCATAGTGGGTCCGCCCCCGTTGCCTTGAACGGTCGGATCCCGATCGCTGCTTCCGGGGCACGGGCGGGACCGCTGGCAGGGTTATCATCGAAGGCGCCGGAACCAGAGGGCTGCGCATTGATGGGGTCGGGCTTCGTCGACGCTGTTGCCTGAGGATCCTGGTCGATGCTCTCGCCCCAGAACTCCGCAACGGTCCATGCGACCATGACGAGGGCGAGACCTCCTATGAGGACCATGAACACGGGTCGGCCCCACGGCCCTTGGCGAGCTTCAGACGCGGACTCCACCACGACGCGTCGTTCATCCAAATTCTGGTTTTCGTTCATGCTCGTTCAAATCCTTCCGCCAGCAACAAATTCGATTGACGACAAAGCTGCGGAGCATCGATTCGTGCTCTCTTTCGCCCGTCGACCTAACCTGATTGAGCCGGCCGGGGTTCCTGCTGGCGAACAGAAACCTCCAAGCAACCAGCAGCATCTCCCAGCTGATTGATGATGGTGTTACGGTGCGTAGCGAAAGGCTGACACGCCGCATACGTCGCAACAACGGCGCCGTCGATCTCGTCATGAACGCCTCAGCCACCTCGTAAAGGTGTGAGCTCGCGCTTTCGTTGGACCACTGGACCGCCCGCCCGGCTTTTCGGCTGGAGAAATGACGCCACCTCGCGGCGGGGCAGATGAAGGTGCGGGAACCTTCCGTCACTTTCGTTGTTAGCAGTATCTATTCGAGGGACGGATGGATATGGCGGTAGTTGGTATCTCCTCTCCTGGGCGACCGGACTTCATCTGGCGGAGCGTTCCGGCATCAGCGGCCAAGACCTGAAAGAGGTTGGCACAAGGGACATCGAAAAACGGATGCCATCGAAGCCCTGCCATCGAACACGGAGAGCCCGGGATGACGCACAACAATCGTAGAAACGCCGCTGAGGTTCGCGGTCAGATCCAATCGGGTGAAAGCGGAGACATCAGATCGGGTTTCGACCCCGCAGCTGCGCCGCTCGAGACGGACGCCGAGGCCGCGGGCCAGCCGTTGGGACCCCAAGAGGTGGAAACAGCCCTGCATACACAGAGCCGAGGAGCGGCAGACCGCCAACGGAACTATGACGTGGCGATGCGCGAACCAGGGACCGCCGGGACCGAACCGCAATCGATCCGTTCGCCTGCCCTGCGCATCTTCATTGTAACGTTGGCTGTTGTTGCGCTTGCAATAGCGGTCGCAAGCTGGATCTACAGCTGACGATTCAAAAGGGGTCGTTGAGATATGGAGCAGCGTCGACCGGTTCGATAGGGATATCCAGGTTGCTATTCGGCGGCGTCCCGGACTCGGCGATTTTGCGGCATCTACGCAGAGCTGATGATTTCAAAATCAGACAGCATCGCGTGCTGATCGGTGCCGAGAAGGGCTAGCGTCCAGTAGTCGGGGTCTTTGCCGAAAACTGTCGAAACCTGAACCACGGTGACGTTCCCGTCGAAGAACTTCGAAGACTTTGCCCAGTAGAAGCAGCCTGGCGTGAAATTCGCTGCACCCATGACGCTTACTCCCACGATGGCAGATTTTACATAGAAGAACATGATTCGCTTTTGGACGGGTCGCCAGGACGACCTTTGTACGTTTGCTGACACAGGCATCGCCATATTGGGTGCAAATGGCAATAAAGTTGCTTAGTTCGCTTTGCTGCCCGGAACAGGCAGCACCAAGCCGACTATTCCATTCCGTTTGAGCAATAGAGTGCTTCCATGTGAACAGGAAAGGCTCTAGCATCGCTTCATGAGCCTTGAATCCGTCCGCAACTTCCTCCGTGCTCACGCACCCGATATCGAAATCATCGAAACCGCAGAGAGCTCCTCGACCGTGGCGCTAGCCGCCGAGGCCCACGGCGTCGAGCCCGCCCAGATCGCCAAGACGATTTGCCTGCGCGTCGGCGAGCAGATGATGCTGGTCGTCGCCGGCGGTACGGCGCGACTCGACAATCGCAAGGTCAAGGACACTTTTGGAGCCAAGGGGCGCATGCTCGATGCCGAAGAGGTCGTCGCGGTCACCAGCCATCCCGTCGGCGGTGTCTGCCCGTTCGGCCTGCCCTCGCCGCTGCCCATCTATTGCGATATTTCGCTGAAACGCTTCGACGAAGTGGTGCCGGCGGCCGGCTCGACCAACTCGGCTGTGCGCATCGCCACAGGGCGACTGGCTGAGCTGACCGGTGCCAGCTGGGTCGACGTCTGTCAGTAAAGCGAACAGAAGAGCTTCAAACTCGAGAAAGAGCACCTATATTAGCTTTCGATATAACATGACTGTGCATGACAGGAGATCAGGAATGCCGGGTGCCGTTTCGCGTTTTGCCAAGATTGCGGCGATTGCCGTACTGACGAGCGCTACCGTTTTTGCTTCGCTCGGTGATGCCGAGGCCCGCCGCGCCGGCAGCTCCGGTTTCGGTAGCCGCGGCACGCGCACTTTCCAGGCTCCGCCTGCCACCCAGACCGCGCCGACTACTGCTGCGCCGATCGAACGGTCGATGACGCCGCGCCCGCAGACGACTGCGCCTGCTACGGCACAGCAGCCGCTCGGCGCCCAGCGGCCCGGTTTCTTCAACGGCTTCGGCCGTTCGATGATCGGCGGCCTGATTGCCGGCGGCCTGCTCGGCATGTTGCTCGGCCACGGTTTCGGCGGCGGCTTCGGCTTCCTCGGCATGCTGTTGCAGATCGCTTTGATCGGCGGCGCCATCATGCTTGCCATGCGGTATTTCGCCAGCCGCCGTCAGCCTTCTTACGGCGTCAGCGGCCAGAGTCGATCCTTCGGCCAGTCCTTCAACATGTCGCCCGGGAACAATTCGTCGTTCCGGATCCCGGCGATCGGTTCGGGCGCCGGCTACGGCGGACAGTCGCGCGGCGGCAATCGCCCCAGCGACGAGATCGGGCTGGCGCAGGCCGATCTGGATCAATTCGAGGAATTGCTGACGAGCGTGCAGACCGCCTACGGCGCCGAAGACTACGGCACGTTGCGCCGGCTGACGACGCCCGAGGCAATGTCCTACCTTGCCGAAGAACTCGGCGAAAACGCCACCAACGGCGTGCGCAACCGCGTCTCCGACGTCAAGCTGCTGCAGGGCGATATCGCCGAAGCGTGGCGCGAGGACCGCCAGGAATATGCGACCCTCGCCATGCGTTACTCCTCGATCGACGCCATGGTCGAACGTGACAGCGGCCGTGTCGTTTCCGGCGACAACCGTCATCCGAGCGAAAGCACCGAGATCTGGACCTTCGTGCGCAAGCCGGGCTCGGACTGGAAGCTCGCTGCGATCCAGGGCACTGGCCAGCGCGCAGCTTAGCCTTTATAGATGCCGCCCAAGCTGTCAGGCAGTTCGGGCGGCATTTTCAATTCACCGCGACCGGCTTGGACCGCATACGGGAAACAGTCTCGCGTTCGGCGCGCTTGCAACGCATCGGTGGCAAGTTGCGATCCATCAGGTCCATGTCTTCCAACACCATGTCGCCCATCTTCTTGAAGGCGCTGTCGAGCGCGCCGGCGCGGTGCGCCGAGCGGATGAAGCCCTTCAGGCTGCGTACCGGATGATCAGGCGGCAGCGGCTCCTCAGGGTAGACGTCGCTGGCCGCGACGATATGGCCCGATGAAACGGCCCCCATCAGCGCATCGAAATCGACGACGTCGGCGCGGCTGAGCAGGATGAAGGCTGCGCCCTTGCGCATGCTGGCAAACGCCTCAGCGCCGAGAAAGCCCCTGTTTTCGCTGGTGACGGCCGCGACCACGAAGATGAAGTCGCTCCTCGTCAGAACGTCTTCCAGACTTGCGGCTTCGACGCCGTTTTCCTCGAGAATCGAGCCGGGCAACCAGGGATCGAACACCCTGATGTGCGCCCGGAACCCGGATAGAACCCGCCGCAGCGCCTTGCCGAGATCGCCGAAGCCGACGATCCCGATCTCGGAGCCGGCGATCAGCCGCGCGCTCGCATTGCCCTCCCCGCCCCAGAGTTCGCTGCCGTCGCGGAAGGCAACATCCGCATCGACGATGCCGCGCGCCAAAGCCAGCGCAAAGCCGAGACCGATTTCGGCCACCGGCTCGGCAAAGACCTGTCCGGTGGTCACGACATGAATGCCGCGCTGGAAGAGCACATCATAGGGCATGTTGTTCAGAAGATTGCTCTCGACATTGAGGATCGAGCGCAGTGCCGGCATTCTGGCGAGCGTTTCCGCTGAAAGCGGCGGCTGGCCGATGATGTAACGCGCCCTGCTGAGGATGTCGTCGTCGAGCCCGGCGATATTTTCGGGATTGGCTTCGAGGACCTCGTATTTCGAATGCAGTTTGGCGCGTGCCTTGTCGCTGAAGATCAGATCGAGCGTGCGCGGCTCGGGCGCGCTGATCGCCAATGGCCGTTCGATATTTGTCATGAGCATCTCCTCCACCGCGGGCGGCTTGCGTTGCCCGGGCTGGAGAATTGATAACCTTCGATCGCAGCGGTTTCCAGTTGGCGGACGAGAAATTGGAGAGCGAGCCTCGCATCGGCCGCTCATCATGAGTGGTCGAAGCAATTGAAAGCGGCATTTGCCTATCAGATAAGCAATTGAAATCTCTCAACATTCATGGCTTTTTCTGTTGACGGTCCGAATTGCTTGAATTAGCTTCAGGCGCGCAATCTCGGCGCGTCGCCGCCGCGGAAAATCGACGAATCGCAAAGGAAACGAACAATGAAGTCAGTATTTAAGAGCGGCCTGCTTGCCTTGGCTTCCCTAGCGCTTCCGGCGGTCGCTTCCGCCCATCCTGCCGTTGGTGATGCTGCCGGCTTCAGCCATGGCTTTGCTCATCCAATGTCCGGGCTCGATCATGTCCTCGCCATGGTGATGGTCGGTGTGGTTGCTTTCCAGCTCGGCGGCCGCGCCATCGCGCTCCTGCCGGTGACCTTCGTTCTGATGATGGCGTCTGGCGGTGCTCTCGGTGTTGCAGGCGTTGCTCTTCCCTACGTTGAAACCGGCATTGCGCTTTCCGTCGTCGTTCTTGGGATCATGGTTGCAATCAATGTCAGAGCGCCGCTGGCCGCGGCGCTCGCCATGGCGGGTCTCTTCGCCGTCTTTCACGGTCATGCCCACGGCGCCGAAATGCCGGAAGATGCAGCCGGGGCCGCCTATGCTGCCGGCTTCATGATGGCAACGGGACTTCTGCATGGCGCCGGCCTAGCTCTCGGCTACGTCATCGGCCGCGCCGGAGAACGCCAAGCCGTTTTCGTCACGCGGGCGGCCGGCGGCGTTGCCTCCCTATCGGGCCTGGGCATCCTGGCCGGTTTGATCTGAGTCTGTTGGCATCTCGGCAAGAAGGCGGGGCGCAGCTGGCGCACCTCCTTTTGACAATTGCGCCCGGCATGCTGCGACGCAGTGCCGGGGCAACGAGCTGATGGATGACGCTGCGAGAAGGAAGAGCCGGAGGCGCAGAAATAGATATGGAAGGGCGCGGTCTAGAGCCGCACCCTTCCCTCTTTCATCAGCCTTCCAGCCACTTCACCTCGTCGGGCGTCAGCCGGATATCGAGAGCTGAGAGGCTGTCTTCCAGCTCCGCCACAGTGCGCGGCCCGATCAGCGGAATTACCGGGAAGGGCTGAGCGATGACGTAGGCGAGCGCGATATGGATCGGGTTGCGGCCGAGCCTGTTGGCGAGCTCGATGGCGCGGTCGCGGCGTCCGAAATTGCGCTCGGAATACCAGACGCGCACGATCTCCTCATCATCCTTCTTGTCGCGGCCGGCGCGGTCGGTAAAGAAGCCGCGTCCCTGGCTGGACCAGGCGAAGTTCGGGATCTGCTTTTCGTTCAGCCATTTCTTCCAGTCGTCATCGGAGGCGGCGACGCAACCGGCCCAGATCGGATCCAGCATCTCGGCGAGCGAAAAGTTGTTGGAGAGTGCTGCCGGCGCCGTTTTGCCGGTCTTTTCGGCATAAGCGGTCGCCTCGTCGAAACGTGCGCGCGTCCAGTTCGAACCGCCGAAGATGCCGCGAATGCGGCCGCGTTTGACCTCGGCATCCATGGCATCGACAAATTCGCCGACGGGCACGTCGGTATTGTCGCGATGCATGAAATAGATGTCGACATAGTCGGTTTTCAGCCGGGCGAGCGACTGGTCGAGCTGCTTTGCGATCATATCGGGATAGCAGAGCGGCGAATGCGCCCCCTTGCCGATCAGCACGATCTCCTCGCGCGGCACTTTGCGGCTGGTGTGCCAGTCGCCGAAGATCGATTCCGTCTTGCCGGCGCCATAGACATAGGCCGTGTCGAAGGCATTGCCGCCGGCCTCGTAATAGGCGTCGAGCGTCAGCGAGGCGGCGGCGAAATTCGGAAAGAATTCGAAGCCGAGTGTGACGACGGAGGCCGGCTTGGAAATGCCGGGGATCTGGCGTTGCGGAATGCCGCTGCCGCGGGTGACTGCGCCACCGGCAATATTCGTCGTGCGCCGCGTTGCTTTCTCGACGCCATATTCGAGACCGATCGATGCGCGCCACTGATCGAGCACGCGCAGGTTTGCAATCGAATCCGCCCAGCTCATGCCGGGAGAGCTGAATTCGGTCCTGCCTGCGCGGATGGCATCACCCGCCGCGTCGACCTCGAAGGAGTAAAGCCAGCGCTCCTCTTTAATCTCGATGGTTTCCTGTTTGCCGCCCTTGAAGATCTCGATCTTGCCGATGCCGCCCTTGTGGCCGGAGGCGAACCAGAAGTCCTGGACCTCGATCCGTCCCTCCGAACCGATGATGCGCAGCACGTTGTCCTGCTGGGCCATGATCGAGCAGGAGACTTCGGCAATGATCTCGTTCGGGAATTTGAGCACCGCCGAAGCCCATTCATCGACACCGCTCTCTCCGAGATGGCCGACGCCGGAGACCTTCTCCGGTTCGAGGAAAGCCTTGCCCTCGGCGGCGCCGGCAATCAATCTCGCCATGGACACGGGATAGCCGCCGACATCGAGAATGCCGCCACCGGCGGTTTCATTGGCGAAGAGCCGATGCTCCGGCTTATAACTGCCCATGTTGAAGCCGAAGCTCGAGCGGATGATGCGCAGCGTGCCGATGACGCCGCTCCTGATGAGTTCCACAAGCTTTTCCGTCTGCGGATGCACGCGGTACATGAAGGCTTCGCCGGCAAAGACGCCGGCCTTCTTGGCTTCATAATAAACCGCCTCGGCATCATAGGCCGAAAGGGCGATCGGCTTTTCCACGAGAATATGCTTGCCGGCGCGTGCAGCCTTGATGGCCCATTCGGCATGGCCGGTGTGGGGTGTGGAGATATAGATCGCGTCTACTTCCTTGTCGGAAAGCAGCGCCTCGTAGCCATTGACGATGCGGGCGCCGGGGAAGTTGTCGGCAAGTCCCTGTTTGCTGGGATTACGGGTGGCGATTGCCACAAGTTTGCCGGTGCGCGAATGAGCAACGCCATCTGCAAAGGTGCGGGCGATGGTGCCGGGGCCGATGATGCCCCAGCGAATCGGTCGGTCGGAATTCATGGAAAATCCTCTTTCGTCTTTCTGCCTTGGGATTGCGGTTAACGAAGCCGTCTGCCGGCGGCATCGAAAAGAAATGTGCGGTTTGCCGGAAGGCCGACCGTCAGGGTCTCGCGGTTGCCGCTGACGCGCGATTCCGGGCGCTCGATGATCAGCTGCTCGCTGCCGACGGCGGCATAGATGTAGCTGGTATTGCCGAGATGTTCGGCGACGTCGACGCTGACGGTGAGATCGGCATCACCCGCGCCGGCATCGACGAAATGTTCAGGCCGGATGCCGAGCGTTACCTTTGCGCCGGCTTCGATGCGGTCGGCGACAGGCAGCGTCAGGCGCGTCTGCGGATTGCTTTCCAGCGCGATCACTGCCCTGCCCGCCTGCGCCTCGACCACAGCGGCCTTCAAGAAATTCATCTTCGGCGAGCCGACGAAACCGGCGACGAACTGATTGGCGGGATCGTCGTAAAGGTCGAGCGGGGCACCGATCTGCTCGATATTGCCGGCGCGCAGCACGACGATCCTGTCGGCGAGCGTCATCGCTTCCGTCTGGTCGTGGGTGACGTAGATCATCGTCGTGCCGAGCTGCTTGTGCAGCCTTGAGATCTCGACGCGCATCTGCACGCGCAGTTCCGCATCGAGGTTCGACAACGGCTCGTCGAACAGGAAGACCTCGGGTTCGCGGACGATGGCGCGGCCGATCGCCACGCGCTGACGCTGGCCGCCGGAAAGCTGCTTGGGACGGCGCTTCATCAGCTCGGTGATCTGCAGGATTTCCGCAACACGGCCCACACGCCGCTCGGTGTCGGCTTTCGGATTGCCGTTCATGCGCAGGCCGAAGCTCAAATTCTCCTCAACGGTCAGGTGCGGATAGAGCGCATAGGACTGGAAGACCATGGCGATGCCGCGGTCGGCTGGCTCGACGTCGTTGACGACCTTGCCTCCGATCCGAAGCTCACCCGATGTAATATCCTCCAATCCTGCGATCATCCTGAGCAGCGTGGACTTGCCGCAGCCGGAGGGACCGACGAAGACGACGAATTCGCCGTCCTTCACCTCCAGATTGGCGCCATGGATGATCTCGAAGCCGCCGAAGCGCTTGACGATTTTGCTAAGTGAAAGCTCTGCCATGCGGCCCCCCCGATTACTTGATTGCGCCGGCCGCGATGCCGGCGATGAAATGGCGCTGGAGAGCCACGAATACGACGAGGATCGGCGCCGTCAGCAACACCGCGCCGGCCATGATGCCACCCCAGGAAACCTTGGTGAGGCCGATCAGCGTTCCCAAAGCCACCGGCGCCGTCATCATCCCCGGTCTGGAATTGATGAGCAGCGGCCAGAGGTAATTGTTCCACGAGTGCAGGAAGAGAATGATCGCCAATGCCGCCATCGTCGGCCGCGCCAGCGGCAGGGCGATGCGCAGGAAAATCTGCCATTCCTTGACGCCCTCGACGCGGGCCGCATCGAAGAGTTCACCCGGCATCATCGAGAAGGACTGCCGCATGAATAAGACGCCAAGCGAATTGAAGAGCGGCGGGACGATCAGAGCCACCCAGGTGTTTGCCAGCTTGAACTCGCGCGCCACCATGATGAATTGCGGGATGACGACCACGGAGAAGGGAAGCGTGATCGTGCCGAGGATGATGGCGATGACGACCGCGCGGCCGACGAAACGATAACGTGCCAGCGCCCAGCCGGCCATCGAAGTCAGCATCACCGAGAGCGCGGTATAGATGAGCGCCACGCCGATGGAGATCACCATCGCCCCGATGAAATCGGTATCGGCCTGCAGGTTCTTGAAATTCTCCACGAAGTTGGTCGACGGCCACAGCACGATGTCGGGGCTGAAGATGCCGTTGTCGGGCATTGTCGAGAAGACGAACATCATCCACAGCGGAAACAGCCAGATCAGCGCCAACGGCGCCAGCACGGCGTGCAACGCGATCTGACGGGCGAGAAGGGATTGCGATTTGGATTTCATTTCGGGTCCCTCCCGATCCAGAGATTGAGAAGAGAAATCACCACGGCGAGAGCGGCCATCGTATAGGCGATTGCCGAGGCATAACCGAAGTTCAGCGCGGTGAAACCCTGGCGATAGAGGAAGAGGCCGAGTGTTTCCGTGCCGCCGCCCGGACCGCCGCGATTGGTGATGAGGAAGGGTTCGGTGAAGAGCTGCATGGTGCCGATCACCGAGAGTACCACACAGAAGAGGATGATCGGTTTCAAGAGCGGCAGGGTGATGTGGAAAAATTGCTGCACCTTGCTCACCCGGTCGAGCGTCGCCGCCTCGTAGACATCGTCGGGAATGGCCTGCAGCCCGGCAAGGATGATGATGGCGTTATAGCCCGCCCAGCGCCATGTGACGGCGAGGATGATCACTCCCATCGCGGCATTGGCGTTGTCGAACCAGGAGACTGGGCTGAAGCCGACCGCTGAAATCATCTTGTTGATGATGCCGAAATCAAGGCTGAACATCAGCCGGAATACCGCGGCATAGGCGACCTCGCCGACGACGACGGGGGCGAAAAAGGCAAAACGGAAGAGCGGGCGCGCTTTCAACAGCGGCGAATTGAGCATGACGGCCATGACCGTCGCCAGCGCGATCATCACGGGCACCTGGATCACCAGGATGATCAGCGTGTTGTAAAGAGCGTTATAGAAGGCCGGGTCGTAAAAGAGGCGGCCCCAATTGGCCTGGAAGCTGTATTTCCACGGGTTGATGCGCGTGTTCTGAAAGGAAATCAGGAACGAATTGATGATCGGCCAGACCCAGAAGGTGGCAAAGATCAGCAGATAGGGGGCGAGGAACGCATAGGCGCTCCGGGTTCTCAAAGGCATCGAGCCTCCTCCTTACGAACGAATGACCAGCCGCGTTGCAAGCCGGGGAAAGCCGGGCGCTTCACGCGCCCGGCATCGTCATTCATTCCGCGATAGGAAGTCCGGTGGCCGAAGCGATCTGGTTGGCGGCGTCGTCGAGAGCCGCCTTCGCATCGGGATAGCCGCCGGCAAAGAATTTCGCCTGCGTTGCCCTGAAAATGCCCTCGGCATCACTCTGGAAGGCGGTGCCGCGGCTCGGCACGATCTTCGGCAGTGTCGCGAGGATATCGGCCCAGACCTTCTGGCCGCCCCAATAGGGCTGCGGCTCATTGACGAAAGGATCCTTCTCGGCCTCAAGCAGCGACGGCACCAGCCCGAATTCCTTCAGCATGGTGACCTGACCCTCGTTCGTACCAAGGGCGTAGTTGACGAATTTCCAGGCTGCCTCCTTGTTTGCGGAAGCCGCCGAAATGGCGAGCGACGAACCGCCGAGATTGGCGGCATGGGGGCCATCGGCCGTCAGGCTCGGCATTCTGTAGACGCCCCATTTGCCCTTGAGATCGGGAGACGTCGAACGCACGGTGCCTTCATACCAGCCGCCATAGAGCTGGCTTGCGGCCTTGCCGGCGGTATTGGCCTGGATCTTTTCGTCCCAGTTGGCAGCGGTCAGCGTGCCCGCATCCTTCATCTCCTTCACCTTCTGCAGCGCGGCAACGCAGGCCGGCTGGTTGACGGTGATGTTCTGGCCGTCGGTCGAGAAATAGCCGCAGCCCTGTTCGTTGGCGATCATGCGGAACCATTCGCTGTCGCCGTTGAAGTCTGCCTGCGCCATGACGACGCCGGGATTGGCGGCGGAAATCTTTTTGCCGGCGGCGATGAAATCGTCCCAGGTGCTGATCGTGCTCGGATCGACACCGGCCTTCTCATAGAAATCGCGGCGGTAGAAGACGGCAACAGGGCCGGAATCCCACGGCATGGCATAGGCGACATCGCCGACTTCAAGCTCCGTGCGTTTGAAGTCCGGGAATTTCGCCTGGATCTCCGGCGTGTAGCCGAGTTCCTTCAGATTGGCGAAGCAATCCGGGAAGCGGCTCCAGAAGATTTCGGCCTCGAAATTCTCGATGCTGACGATATCAGGCAAGCCGTCGCCGCCCGCAGCGCAGGCTGCAAGCGTCTTGTCGAAGACCTGGCTGTTTCCAAGGTCTTCCACGGTGATCTTGATGTCGGGATATTGTTTATTGAAGCCGGGGAGCGTGGATTTCAACGCCGATGCGGCGACATTCCAGCTCCAGATTGTCAGATTGGCCGACTCCGCAAAGGCGGAACCGGACGCGAGCAGTGCGACGGCAGCGGTCGCGGCGAGAAGTTTGAAGCGCATTGAAAATCCTCCCTTTTCAATTGCCGATCTTTCACGAACGCGGTTAAACTATCCGCAAGGGAGCGGCTGTCTCCTAAAAAGGGAACATGGATTTGGCGGAAAGTAAGGTCGGCACGCGTGCAATTTATCAGCCGGGCGCAAGCAGCATTGAGGGTTCGCCGACGGCGCTGCAGATGTTTCACGCCCATCCGCCTGTCATGGCCATGCCGCACTGGCACGCCCAGGTCGAGGTCAACTATGTCATGCGCGGCACCGTTCACTACCGCATGAACGATCACGCCTTCCGGCTGAACGCCGGGGAAATGTGCCTCTTCTGGGGTGGGCAGCCGCATCAGATGGACGAATCCTCTGACGATTCGCTCTATGCCGGCGCCCACCTGCCGCTCGTCTATTTCTTCCGGCTGCGCCTGCCGATCAGCATTTCCAGCCGTCTGATGAAGGGCGAGACGCTGCTGACCTCGGCAACCGATGCCGCCGACAACGAGAACTTTGCTCGCTGGTTCCGCTATGCCAATTCCGGGGATCCCGCCAAGGCCCAGCACGCCGTGGACGAATTGCTGCTGCGCATCGAGCGTATCGCATTCGAACCCTATTCGATGACGACATCAAAGACGAGCGCCAGCCTGGAAGGCGATCAGCCGCATCCCAATTCCTCGCGCAGCGTCGCGCGCATGTGCGATTTCATCGCCGCCAATTTCCTGCAGGACATTGATTCGGTTGACATCGCCCGCGCTGCCGATCTGCATCCGAAATATGCCATGAACCTTTTCAAGCGATCGACCGGCATGACGCTCAGCAAATATGTGACACTGCTCAGGCTGTCGCGCGCCCAGGCGATGCTGATGAGCGAGGGCGCCAACGTTCTGCAGGTGGCGATGGACAGCGGCTTCGGTTCGATCAGCGCTTTCAACAAATCCTTTCGCCATATCGCCGGCATGTCGCCATCGGATTTCCGCCGCGACATCCGGCTGGTGACGACGATTCCCGCCGGCGCCTTCCGCAATTAACGAACGGCCCTATGCGGCTGAGGGGCTTATCTTCTTTCGGCAAGCTCTATCTGGGTGTCATCGGGATCGCGCAGGAAGGCGACGATTTCGGCGTTGGCTTCGGGCGCGGTCGCTCCTTGACCTCGACGCCGGCTTCCGCCAGACGGGCGAAGGTCTCCTCGACATTGTCGAACAGGAAGGTCAGGGGGCGCAGGCCGGACGTGCCCTCAGGCACGTCAAAGCGCTTTCCGCACCGCCGGCCGTCTGTTGTGTTCTATCGCGGGCATCGCTACGCTCTCGATCCACAGATGGGGTCATCAAAAGACATTTATTCGAAAGGCGGTAACCGCCGACGCGGAAGAGTTGTGCAGTCTCCTGAACGAAATCATTCTCGCCGGCGGAACAACTGCGCTCGAGACACCGCTCACAGCCGCAGAGTTCGCAGACTGGTTCATCGACGGCGATTTCCCGCTTGTATGCCATGTTGCGGAACATGGTCGATCGCTTGCCGGCTTCCAGTCGTTGAGCCTCTATGGCGATCCGCCGAAAGGTTATGCCGATATCGCAACATTTGCCCGCATGAAGCCGAAAATTTCCGGCGTCGGCCGCGCCCTTTTTCAGGCGACGCTGGCAGCAGCCGAGGAGCTCGGCCTCGAATTCATCAACGCCACTATTCGTGCCGACAACGTCGGCGGCCTCGCCTATTACACAAGGATGGGCTTCGAGCCCTATGACAGGCTTCTCCAGGTTCCGCTTTTGGACGGAACGCCGGTCGATCGGATCAAGAAGCGTTTCAAGGTAGACGCCAAGCGCCGCCCGTCATTCTCCGTTTGACCGTTTGAAGCGATCCTGCGTCCAAGGCCCCTTTTTGCACCACGCTTCGTTCAGAGGTCCCCAGCCATGCGCTATTCTTCCGGAAGCCAGGAGCGATAGAGTGGATGATCGGCGGCGATCGGCATCGGCGTCGGCTTGCCGGTGCGTTGCGAGAAATAAGCGGCCGTCACGAGCTCCAGCGAATTGCGGGCGTCCTGCAACGTCACCGGCGGATCCGTGTCTTCGACGATTGCCCGATGGAACAGTTCGAACTGACGGGTATAGCCGTCTTCACCCGGAACATAGGCGGCGAGCACCGCATCGACCCGCGCCTGGTGCTCCTCGGTTCCGGCGGTAAAGACCCAGGGGTCGCGGCCCATCGTATAGGGTTCGAGGATGCTTTCGGCGACGAGGTCGCTGAAGCAGAAACGAAGCCGCGAGATCTCCTTGCGCGAGCCAAGCGTCATTGACAGCGTCGCCAGCGAGCCGTTTTGCATCTTCACCGATAGGGCTGCCGTATCTTCCACCTCGATCGGATTGACCAGCGTCGCGCCATAGGAAAACACCTCGGCGCAGGGCCCATGCACGTAATTCAGCATGTCATGAGCGTGGATCGCGTGACCGAGAAGGCCGCCGCCGAGTTCACTCGCCCACTTGCCGCGCCACGGCACGGCGTAATAATCCGGGCCACGCCACCAATGGGTTTCGATCGTCGTCAGGAACGGCTTGCCGGCAAGCCCGCGATCGATCAGCAGCTTCAGTTTCTGCAGCCCGGAGCCGTAGCGATACTGGAAGATCGGCATCAGCTTTTGGCCGGGGAAGCGGGCGAGGATGCGACCCATCTCGTCGACCTCGGCAATCGAGCCGAAGAGCGGCTTCTCGCAGATCACGTGCTTCCCGGATTCGATGCCCTTGCGGCAGAGTTCGAAATGCGAGCTCGGCGGCGTCGAAATGTCGATAATGTCGAGATCGTCACGGGCAAACAGTGAATCGGTGTCCTGCGTATATTCTCCCACACCGTATTCTTCGCACAGCGCCCTGCCGCGATCCTCGTCCAGCGAGCAGAGCACGGGCACCTCGAAGATATCCTTGTTCCAGCCGAAACCGGCCAGATGCCGCGCAGCAATCCCTGCGCCGATGACGCCGACGCGCAATTTCCTGGTCATGCGATCCTCCTCAGCGGGCGCCGATGCGCGCGGCTTTCGTCTGGGCTTCGAGCGAAAGGCGGCAGACTTCGAACACGTGTTCCTGCGTCATCGCTGTCTGCGTACGGCTGCCGACGTCGGCGGTGAAAGCGTCGAAATAGTCGAGCTTTTCACCGCTGCAATCGATGTGGGTCATTTCCTTGCCGTTGACGAGGAAGAGGTGATCCTTGCCCGGCCGGCCGGCAATGTCGATATACTTGCGCAGCTCGATATAGCCTTCGGTCCCGAGGATGGTCAGCCGCCCATCGCCCCAGGTCGGCAGCGCCTCCGGGGTGAACCAGTCGACGCGGACATATCCCGCCGCCCTCTCGGAGCGTAAGAGCACTTCGCCGAAGTCCTGGAAGGCTGGTTTGTCAGGCATGCCGAAATTGCCGATCGAGCTGGCGATGACCTCGCCTGAGGTCGATCCTGTGTAAAACAGAAACTGGTCGATCTGATGCGAGGCAATATCGACGATGATACCGCCGAAGGCTTCCGGGTCGAAGAACCAGCTGGGCCTGGTCGGCAACTGAAGTCGGTGTGGGCCGACGCCGAGCGTTTGGATCACCTTGCCGATTGCGCCATCGGCTATGAGTTTGCCTGCCTTGACGGCGGAGCGGACGCAATGGCGCTCGGAAAAGCAGATCGAGAAGATTCTGCCTGTCTCGGCGACAGTTTTCTTGACCTCCTCAAGCTGGGAGAATGTCGTGACGCCGGGCTTGTCGGTCATCACGTCCTTGCCCGATTTCATCGCGCGGATGGCAAGACCGGCGCGGTCGCGCGGAATGGCGGAAATGCAGATGACGTCGATCGACGGGTCGTCGAACAGCTTTTCACGGTCGATCTGCGGCGCATCCGGATAGGTCTTATCGAAGGCTTCGCGAAGCGCCGGCACCGAGGTCTGGGGGCAGTAGCCGACGAACTCGCCGCCTGAGGCGAGCAGGCCCTTTACGTGATCGAACGTATGCCCATGGTCGATTCCGACGACGGCAAATCTCAACATTGCTGCAATGTCCTCCAGCGATTTTCTAGGGCCTGGCTGACGCCGGCATCCTCCATGTCGGCCAAAACAGATAACGAAAGTTGCCGCCTGTCAAGGCGAGATCGAGACTGAAAATGTGCAAAGATCGTAATAACCATCTGAAAATAAACGGATATTTTGTATCTAAATAGTTATTTACCGGCTTCTGCACGGAGTTTCGTCAAAAAGCCGCTCACTTGATCCGACCAAACGAAAGTGTTTTTCTCCGCTATCTCTTGCTCCATCCGTGTGAATGTGATCGTTTCAGCCGTCACCGGGCTGGAGGGTGGCAACGATCTTGGAAATTCATAAAGAGCGCACCCGCTTGCGTGTGACGGAGGACTACCATGTCTCATCCCCTTCTCAATGCCGACGCTTCGGCCGGTCTTTTTGTCGGCCGCGTCTGGAATCCCGAGGTCGCCGGACCGAGCATTGTCACGCTTCGGGAGGGGATGCTTGTCGACATCACGTCGCGCGAGGCGCCGACGCTGAGCGCCCTCATCGAGAGGCAGGATGCCGCCGGCTTCGCCCGCGCCGCAAGCGGCAGGGCGATCGGCTCGTTGGAGGAGATCGCCGCCAACAGCAAGGGGACGCCGGATCAAGGGCGCCCCTATCTGTTGGCGCCCGCCGATCTGCAGGCTGTCAAGGCCTGCGGCGTCACCTTCGCCCAATCGATGATCGAGCGCGTCATCGAGGAAAAGGCAGCTGGCAATCCTGACCGCGCCGCTTCGATCCGTGAACGTGTCAGCACGCTGATCGGCGGCAGCCTCACCAATCTCAAGGCCGGTTCGCCGGAGGCTGCCAAGGTCAAGCAGGCCCTGATCGACGAAGGCATATGGTCGCAATATCTCGAAGTCGGCATCGGTCCCGACGCCGAAGTCTTCACCAAGGCGCCGGTGCTGTCCTCCGTCGGCTGGGGGGCGGATGTCGGCCTGCATCCAATCTCCACCTGGAACAATCCCGAGCCGGAGATCGTGCTCGCCGTCAGCAGCCGCGGCGAGATCAAGGGCGCGTCGCTGGGCAACGACGTCAATCTTCGAGATGTCGAAGGGCGCTCGGCGCTGCTGCTCGGCAAGGCTAAGGACAACAATGCCTCCTGCTCGATCGGTCCTTTCATCCGGTTGTTCGACGACGGTTACGGATTGGATGAAGTGCGCAGGGCCGAACTCGACTTGAAAGTGACCGGCGAAGATGGCTTCGTGATGCATGGCAAGAGCTCGATGTCACAGATCAGCCGCGATCCGACCGATCTCGTCAGGCAGACGCTTGGGCCGCATCATCAATATCCCGACGGCTTCATGCTCTTTCTCGGTACGCTGTTTGCTCCAACGCAGGACCGTGACGCGCCGAAGCAAGGTTTCACGCACAAGATCGGCGATGTCGTCGAGATTTCCTCGGCGGGTCTCGGCGCGCTCTTCAATACGGTGCGCCTCTCCACCGAATGCCCGCCCTGGACCTTCGGCATTGCGGCGCTGATGCGCAATCTTGCAAAGCGCGGGCTACTTTAGACCAGACTAAGCTACTGGTTTCGCCGTCTGCCCTGCAGGAGGTCGAGGACCGAGTTTGCCGCCTCCAGAACATTGGTGCCTGGGCCGAACACGGCTGCCACGCCGTGTTCGTGCAGGAATTCATAGTCCTGCCGCGGAATGACGCCGCCGCAGACCACTATGATATTGTCACCCCCCTGCTCTTTCAGTCTGTCGACCAGCTGTGGCAGCAGCGTTCTGTGACCCGCCGCCAGCGACGATACGCCGACCACATTGACTTTTTCGCCAAGCGCCATCTCGACAGCCTCGTCAGGTGTCTGGAACAGCGGACCGGCAAGCACATCGAAGCCGATGTCTCCGAAGGCCGAGGCGATCACCTTGGCGCCACGATCGTGACCGTCTTGACCGAGCTTGGCGACCATGATTTTCGGCCGCTGCCCCATCGCTTCCGTGACCTCCACCATGCGGGTCTTCAGCACGGCGAGTTCCGGCTCGTTGTTATAGGCCTCGCCATAGACACCCTTGATGACGACAGGTGTTGCGGCATGATCACCGAAGGCATCGCGCATCGCATCTGAGATCTCGCCGACGGTGGCGCGGGCCCGCGCAGCCTTGACGGCGGCTTCCAGGAGGTTGCCCCTGCCGTTCCGCGCGACCTCCGCCAGAGCGCCCAGCGTCTCGCGCACCGCAGCGCCGTCGCGTCGCCGCTTGGTCTCCTCGATCCGTTTGATCTGGGCGGTGCGCACCGCGCTGTTGTCGATCTCGAGAATGTCGATCGCCTGTTCGCTGTCGAGCCTGTAGCGATTGACGCCGACGATGACCTCCTCGCCCTTGTCGACGGCGGCCTGGCGACGCGCGGCTGCTTCCTCGATCAGCCGCTTCGGCAAACCTTCGTTGACAGCCTTCGTCATGCCGCCGAGCGCTTCCACCTCCTCGATCAGCGCCCAGGCGTTGTCGGCAAGTTCCTTCGTCAGGCTCTCGACGTAATAGGAGCCGGCCAGCGGATCGACGACCTTGGTCACGCCGGTCTCGTGCTGGAGGATCAGCTGTGTATTGCGGGCGATGCGGGCGGAGAATTCCGTCGGCAGCGCAATCGCCTCGTCGAAAGAGTTGGTGTGCAGCGACTGCGTGCCGCCGAGCACGGCCGACATCGCCTCAAAGGCCGTGCGGATGATGTTGTTGTAGGGATCCTGCTCCTGCAATGAGACGCCGGAGGTCTGGCAATGGGTGCGCAGCATCAGCGAAGATGCCTTCTTCGGCTGGAACTCCTCCATGATGCGGCTCCAGAGCAGCCGGGCAGCGCGCAACTTCGCAGCTTCCATGAAGAAGTTCATGCCGATCGCAAAGAAGAAGGAGAGCCGCCCGGCGAAATCATCGACGTTGAGACCCTTGGCGATCGCTGCCCTGACATACTCGCGACCGTCCGCCAGCGTGAAGGCAAGCTCCTGCACCAGCGTCGCACCGGCCTCCTGCATGTGATAGCCGGAGATCGAGATCGAGTTGAATTTCGGCATCTCCCTTGCCGTATAGTCGATGATGTCGGCAACGATCCGCATCGAAGGTTCGGGCGGATAGATATAGGTGTTGCGGACCATGAACTCCTTGAGGATGTCGTTCTGTATAGTTCCCGATAGCTCGGCCCTTGGCACGCCCTGCTCTTCGCCGGCGACGATGAAGGAAGCGAGGATCGGAATGACGGCGCCGTTCATGGTCATCGAAACCGACATGTCCCCGAGCGGAATGCCGTCAAACAGGATTTTCATGTCCTCGACGCTGTCGATTGCAACGCCCGCCTTGCCGACATCGCCTTCCACGCGGGGATGGTCGCTGTCATAACCGCGATGGGTGGCAAGATCGAAGGCGACCGACAGGCCCTTCTGGCCGGCGGCGAGATTGCGACGATAAAAGGCGTTGGATTCCTCCGCCGTCGAGAAGCCGGCATACTGGCGGATCGTCCAGGGACGACCCGCATACATCGTCGCGCGCGGACCACGAGTAAAAGGCGCAAAACCGGGCAAGGAGCCGAGATGCGTGGCGCCTTCGAGATCCTCGGCAGTATAAAGCGGCTTGACAGCGATACCTTCCGGCGTGTGCCAGGTCAGTGTGTCGGGCGAAGCGCGCAGTTCCTTCTGCGCAAGCTCCGCCCAATCCGACAGCGTCTTCTTCGTCATGCGTTCCTCCGGCTGCTTCACCGCCACCTTATCACTTCACAGCTGGCTGATGCGATACAGCCTTAGGACAATTGACGCAGCAAAAGCATTCACAGCCTGCCCTCCCCGCTGCAAGTCTTCCGGCTTTGACCTATCTGTGATCGAGCTTGGCGACCAGCCGGTCGCCAATCCACTGAATGCCGCAGACGAGGATGATAAGGACGGCAACCACTGCAATCATGACATTGGTTTCGAAGCGCTGATAGCCATAGCGAATGGCAAGGTCGCCGAGGCCGCCGGCGCCAATCGCGCCCGCCATGGCCGAGGCGCCGATCAGCGTCACCAATGTGACGGTGAAACCGGCGACGATGCCCGGCAGCGCTTCGGGCACCAGCACTTCGCGGATGATGGTCCAGCGGTTGCCGCCCATGGCGCGCACGGCGTCGATCAGCCCACGGTCGACCTCTCGCAACGATACTTCGGCGATGCGCGCATAATAAGGTGTCGCGGCGATAGCGAGCGGCACGATGGCTGCCCCGGTGCCGAGAGCGGTGCCGACGATCAGCCGCGTCAGCGGGATCAAGGCCACTAGCAGGATGATGAATGGCACCGAGCGGAAGCCGTTTATGACGGCGCCGAGAAGGCGGTTGATCCAGAGGTTTTCGGCTATGCCGCCGCGCGCCGTCACAACCAGCGCAAGACCGAGCGGCAAGCCGGCGACGAGCGAGATCACCCCCGAGGCGACGGTCATCAGGACCGTCTCCCAAAGGGAGCGAAGAAGCAGTTCAAACATGATCGGCGTCATAACCAAGCACCTCTACCCGGGCAGACCGGGACGTCAAAAACTGTTCGACCTTTCCGGCGAGCGCTGGATCGCGGCTGGGAACGGCGATGAAGAACCGCGCCACCGGCTGGTTCTGGATGTGATCGATGCCGCCATGCACGAGACGGAAGGAATGCGGCAGTGCCGCGGAGAGTTCGGCAAAGAGAGCCCCCTGCGCTTCAGGGCCGGCGAGATCGACGCTGAGGATCGCTTCGCTTCCTCCGGTGGCCGAAAGCCGGGCGGCGATGTGGCCGGGAAGCTGTGGGCGGATACCACCAAGCAGGCTCCTGGTGATCGCTTGCTGCGGATTGGCGAAGACCGACCAGACCTGCCCTTCCTCGACGATCCGCCCGGCATCGATGACCGCGACGCGATCCGCAATGCCTCGCACCACTTCCATCTCGTGGGTGATCAGTAAGATCGTCAGTCCGAGCTTACGGTTTATGTCCCTGAGTAGAGCCAGGATCGATCGAGTAGTTTCCGGATCGAGCGCCGATGTCGCCTCGTCGGACAACAGCAACGCCGGCCGTGCCGCAAGCGCGCGCGCAATGCCGACGCGTTGCTTCTGGCCGCCGGAGAGCGATCCGGGATAGGCCTTCGCCTTGTCGGCTAGGCCGACGAGGTCAAGCAGCTCATGCGCCCGCTTCAGGCGCTCGACCTTGGCAACGCCCTCGATTTTCAGCGGCAGCGCGACGTTTTCCTCGACCGTCTTGGCGGACAGCAGATTGAAATGCTGGAAGATCATGCCGATGCGGCGGCGCAGCGGCTGCAGTTCCTGCTCCTGAAGCCCGGTGATATCGCGGCCTTCGATCCGGATCTCGCCGCTGTCGGCGCGCTCCAGCCCGTTCAGGCAGCGGATCAGCGTCGATTTGCCGGCGCCGCTGCGACCGATAATGCCGAGGATTTCGCCCCTCTTCACCCGCAACGAAATACCGTCGAGCGCAGCCGTGGCTCCGAACCGACGCTTCACGTCGACAAGTCTCACCACCTCTTCGGCCGTGGCCGCCTGCGGATCTGTCTCGACCGCCGTGGTGGAAACAAACGAATTCATGTGCTTTTCCTTACAAACACCGAAGGCGGCCCGGGCAAAGGAACGCCCGGACCGCCTTCCGGCAGGCCTTAACCCCGGCCTACTCTTGGATCAATAGGCGCTCAGACCCGTTCCCTTGTAAACCTTATCGAACTCGGCCTTGACCGTATCGTTCTGGTAGGAAGACACAAGCGTCTTGACCCAGTCCGCACCCTTGTTCTCTTCCTTGACAGCGATGAAGTTGCGGTACGGATTGTCGGCGATCGGCTCCTGTGCAATGCGCTCGGCCGGTGAAAGACCACTCTTCAGCGCCCAGTCGGTGTTGACGACACCCGCATCAAGATCGTCGATCGAACGCCCGACGATGCCGGCATCGAGCTCCTTGATCTCGATCTTCTTCGGGTTCTCGGTAACGTCGGCAACGGTCGCAAGAATGCCGGTGCCGTCCTTCAGCTTGATAAGGCCTTCATTCTGCAGAACGCGCAGTGCCCGGCCTTCATTCGAGGGATCGTTTGGAACGCCGATGACGGCGCCTTCCGGGATCTCGGCGACGGACTTGTACTTTTTGGTGTAGAGGCCAATCGGCCAAACGCCGGTATAACCAACGGGAACGATATGGTAGCCGTGCTGCTGGATCTGGTTGTCGAGATAGGGCTGGTGCTGGAAGGCATTGGCGTCGATTTCGCCACGCTCCAGCGCTTCGTTCGGCTGCGTATAATCGTTAAAGATAACGGTTTCGATCTTGAGGCCCTTCTTGGCCGCCTCGCTCGTGACCACCCGCCAGACATCCTCATCTTCGCCGGCCATGATGCCGACCTTGATCGACTTGTCCTCAGCAAAGGAAGGCGCGGGTGCCGCGAAGGTAAAAAGTGTAGCTGCGGAAACAGCGACGGCGGCAAGAGCCGCGCGGCGCGAAAGGTGGAGGCCGTGTAGATTTTTGTTCTTGGTCATTTTTATCCCGTCTGACTGAATGAGGCCGAACGCCCCGAGCCGGCTGATCATGGCAAACGTCTGGATCGCGGGCGAAGCAAGAATGTCTGATGTTAAGGAAAGGTCGGGAAAACTCTTGCCCCGCCATCGAAGCCGGCAGCATAAATTTCCATCAAATTTATGGATTAATTGCGGCTTATAAGCACCCTCTCATAAAGGACAGCCTCCGCGGCGCCGTTTTCAACCACGGCGGCCTCTTCACTCGGCAGCGACAAGCGCTTGAACGGAAGAGAAGCGACAGCTCACCGATCACTTCTCCGATCCGCTTCGAAAGCGGGCTATCACGGGCATAGGCCTCAGGCCGATTTCTGCTTCGGGATTCGCGGCAGGAAGACCGTCAGCAAGCCGAGCAGCGGCAGGTAGGAGCAGATGCGGTAAACGAAGGCAATACCGTGAGTGTCGGCAAAATCGCCGAGCAGCGCAGCCCCTAGCCCGCCTGCCCCGAAGGCAAAGCCGAAAAATACGCCGGCGATCAGCCCGACGCGGCCAGGCACTAGCTCCTGCGCGAATACAACTATCGCGGAAAAGGCGGACGCGAAGACAAGACCGATGACGATGCTGAGCACGCCGGTCCAGAAAAGGTTGGCATAGGGCAGCAGCAAGGCGAAGGGAATAACGCCGAGGATCGAAAACCAGATGACGAAACGGGCACCGAAGCGATCGCCTATCGGCCCGCCGAGGAAGGTGCCGACGGCGACCGAGCCGAGGAACAGGAAAAGCATCAGCTGCGCCTGCTGCACGCTGAGTTCAAACCTGTCGATGACATAGAAGGTGAAGTAGCTCGACACGCTCGCCATGTAGACGTTTTTCGTCGCCGTCAGCAGCACCAGGATCAGCAGTGCCCAGACGACCCGGTTCTGCGGCAGCGGCAGAATTCGGCTGACGGCGGGTCTGCTGGCGTTTTGACGCCTGTGGTTCATATACCAGCTGCCTACCCAGCTCAGCACGAGCATGCCGACCATGGCGATGACAGAAAGCCAGGAGACGCTATGCTGCCCGAGTGGCAAGACGATGAAGGCGGCGAGCAGCGGACCGATCGCCTGGCCGGCATTGCCGCCGACCTGGAAAAAGGACTGTGCGAAACCGTGGCGGCCGCCGGATGCAAGACGGGCCACCCGCGAGGCTTCCGGATGGAAGACGGCCGAGCCAAAGCCAATCAGGCTGGCCGCGACCAGCAGCAGCGCGAAACTGCCGGCATTGCCGAGCAGAATGAGACCGCAAAAGGTACTCGCCATGCCGATCGGCAGGGAATAGGGCATCGGCCAGCGATCGGTGACAATGCCGACCGCCGGCTGCAGCAGAGACGCGGTGACCTGGAACGTCATGGTCAGAAGGCCGATCTGCACAAAATCGAGATCGTAGTTCGCCTTGAACAGTGGGTAGAGCGAGGCGAGCAGCGACTGCATGATGTCGTTAAGCATGTGGCAGAAGCTGACCGCGACCAGAACAGACATGGTTGTCTTTTCGAAACGGGGTGCGCCCTCGGCAACCGTTGCCATCATATCTCTCCTGCACAGGCACGATCTGTGCCGCGTCGTTTCAATGGATTATGGGCGATCGGGGCTGGCGAGACTGTCGAGCGGCGGTCGCTGCGAAACATTTAACGCAAGCCTGGCAAGAATCACCAGCCCGGTTTGGCCACGATCGGTACGGCTTTTGTTTGATTTGTCCACCGTCGACCGCTCTTGCGGCGGTGGCCATCTGTCGGATGGGGGTTTTCATATCACAGTCAGCCGGCATCATCGCATATGTGCTATGCTATATGAAAACAGCCATGGAAAACTGCTTACAGGGATACTACAGCTGCGCTGATGTAAATCCGATCGAGGCTGAAAACACGCGATGAATGTCAAGACACCGAATGCCATAGACAGCTACGTCGGCGCGCGTATCAGAACACGCCGACAGTTGCTTGGAATGAGCCAGGAGCGGCTTGCCGAGCAGATCGGGGTGACCTTTCAGCAAGTTCAGAAATACGAAAAGGGCATCAATCGCATCGGCGCGAGCCGTCTGCAGCGAATAGCCGAAGTCCTTCACACCTCACCGAGCTTCTTCTTCGAGCAGAACGAGTCCGAGCCCTTGAGCCTGCAGGGGTTGGATCTGCCGGAGAATGCCGATCCGGTCGCTCAATTCCTGCGAACGAAAGAGGGATTGGTGCTTAACCGCGCATTTCTGAAGATTGCCGATCGCGATATTCGTGAGACGATCATCGCATTGGTGAAAGCGATGGCGCAAGCGGAAAGCGGCCTGACATTGACTTCGATGACAGATGTCAACCGTCGGCCTCTCGAGTAACTGGCAGGCCGACTGTTCTCGTGGGAGCTGAGGCTTGATTGATCTGGCAAGTCGCGGCTAGTCGACCAGACCCGCGCGCCTTACCGTTGCGCGCCTGAGGCTCAAACCACGCTGAGGAGCTGGCGCCTCGCGGCTGCGGCTTGCTACAAGGCGCTTTGCACGCCCGACATTTTCGATTCGGATTATTATGTCGCCTGATCTCGTCGATTCGGGCGGTGAATGTGCGATTAGCGCACCGGGCCGGCGACACGAACGCCCTCGCAAGCGCTTGAAATAGATTGGGACAACCTCCTGATAGGATCTTGTTAACCCTATTTGCCTTGCCACTCCTCCAGAATCGGGGCTAAATGCGGTTTCACGGCGCGTAGAGCTTTTAAATCGCATTTTCGAGATTTCCATGAATATTGCACCGCAAATAGAAAAAGCAATTTCCGACGTCGACCAGCTGATCATTGGGCAGGCGCAGGAACTATCCGACAAGCTGAAGCAGCATCGGCTCGAAATGTTTCCGCCGCGCGCGCTGAAGGGTCTGCGGGAATTTCAGCTTGCCGAAGTGGCGCGGTTTCTAGGCGTGACCAGCGGCTATCTTCGAAATCTCTCGCTCGAGGGCAAGGGTGCCCTCCCCCAGGTTACGCCGTCCGGCCGCCGTTCGTACACGGCGGAGCAGATGGAAGAGATGCGCAGCTTCCTCGAGCAGAATGCCCGCGCCGGAACGCATTACATGCGTCACCGCCGCGGCCGCGAACATCTGCAGGTCGTTGCCGTCGTCAACTTCAAGGGCGGCAGCGGCAAGACGACGAGTGCCGCGCATCTTGCCCAGCATCTCGCCCTGACCGGCCACCGCGTCCTTGCCGTTGACCTCGATCCGCAGGCGTCTCTTTCCGCCATACACGGTTTTCAGCCGGAGTTCGACGTCAATGAAAATGAGACACTCTACGCCGCCATTCGTTACGACGATCGGCGGCGGCCGCTGCGGGATGTCATCCGGCCGACCAATTTCCCGAACCTTCACCTTGTGCCGGGCAATCTCGAGCTGATGGAGTTCGAACACGACACGCCGCGGGTCCTCGCGCAGGGCAAAGCGGGCGATTATGGGCGCGTTTTCTTCGCGCGGTTGGACGAGGCTCTGGCTTCGGTCGCCGAGGATTACGACGTCGTCATCATCGACTGTCCTCCCCAGCTCGGCTTTTTGACCATGAGCGCCATTTGTGGCGCGACGGCGGTTCTGATCACCGTCCATCCGCAGATGCTCGATGTGATGTCGATGTGCCAGTTCCTGCAAATGCTTGGCGAAGTGCTGAACACGCTGAAGGGAGCCGGCGGCAACATGAACCTCGACTGGCTGCGTTATCTCGTAACCCGTTACGATCCGCAGGACGGACCGCAGACGCAGATGGTCGCCTTCATGCGCTCGATGTTCAAAAGTCACGTGCTCACCAATCCGATGCTGCGCAGTGTTGCGATCTCCGACGCCGCGATGACCAACCAGACACTTTATGAGGTCGAGCGAAGTCAGTTTACCCGCGCGACCTATGACCGTGCCATGGAGGCCATGGAAGCGGTCAATACGGAAATCGTTGATCTCATCCATAAGGCATGGGGCCGGAAATGAGCGGGAAGTTTACTGCGGTAAACCGGGGCAAGGAGCTGGCTGATGGCGCGTAAAAATCTTCTGTCGGGCCTGATGGATGATTCCAAGAAGTTTACTGCGGTAAACAACGAGGATGAGCCAGCCCATCGCGACGAGAAACAGCATATCACCTATAAGGGGATTGGCGCGCTCGGTGCCGTCACCCGCAGCATCGATGCCCTGGCTGCCAAGGCCGATGCCGCCAGGGCGATCGAGGAGCAGTTGGCGAGCGGCGAGACAGTGGTCGATCTCGACCCGGCGCTGATCGAGGATTCTTTCGTGACCGACCGGTTGGCGCATGCCGACGAACAGTTCCGCGAGTTGGTCGAGGCGATCCGCCTGCGCGGCCAGGATTCGCCGATCCTCGTGCGCCCGCATCCCGAGAAGGATGGCCGATACCAGATCGCTTTTGGCCATCGTCGCGCCCGGGCTGCAAAGGAACTCGGCCGGCCTGTTCGGGCGGTGGTCAAGAAACTCGACGATCGCGACCACGTCATTGCGCAGGGCCAGGAGAATTCGGCACGCGCCGATCTCTCCTTCATCGAGAGGACGATGTTCGCCGACAAGCTCGATACGCTGGGGTTCGACAGGGAAACGATCATGTCGGCACTCAGTGCCGACAAGACGACGGTGTCGAAGATGCTGTCGGTCACGAAGCGGATTCCAGCCGAAGTCCTGAGCGCAATCGGCGCAGCCAAGACCACCGGCCGCGATCGCTGGCATGATCTTTCGGTGAAATTCGAGACGGAAAACATCACCGCCCGGGCGATCGAGTTCACCAGATCGGTGGAGTTCGAGACGGCAGAGCCGGACGCTCGCTTCGACATGCTCGTCGCCTTCATTAACAGGAAGCAACAGACCTCGTTCGCCACCGCGAATCCGCCCTCTGCTCGCGCCTGGCAGCGCAAGGACGGAGCCGTCAAAGCGAAGATCAAGGATGACGGGAAACAATTCACCATCGCGCTGAAGGCGGAGAAGGCGTCTGCCTTTGGCGCCTACATCGCCAGCAATCTGGATCGTCTCTACGAGGCGTTCGAGAAGACGCAGGATTTGACGAAGAACGGAGATCAATAAGCAAAAGAAAAGGCCCCCGAACGTTGCCGTCGCGGAAGCCCTCTCTGATCTAGACACCCAGAGAATCACATTTCCGCGAATCATAGTCAAGAGTCTTTGGCACCGAATTTGGTGAGCTGTGATCTTTTGCCTTGAAGAAGGCGAAGAAAATGGAAAGCGGAAGTGTGACGACGCCATTCGGGCGGCGGCCGATGACGTTTGGCATGTTGGCAAGCCAGGCGGTTGCGCGAAAAATCGAGCCCGGCCGATCGATTGATAAATGGAAACTCTATCGCGCCCTGTGTGAAGCCAGGCCGCTGCTCGGCATTACCGACCGGGCGCTCTCCATCCTGAACGCCTTGCTGAGCTTTTATCCCAAGGGAGAGCTCTGCGAGGACAACGGGCTGGTCGTTTTTCCTTCCAATGCGCAGCTTTCTCTTCGCGCGCATGGCATGGCGGAGCAGACAATCCGTCGCCACTTGGCCGCATTGATCGAGGCCGGATTGCTGATCCGCAAGGACAGCCCGAACGGCAAGCGTTATGCCCGCCGGGAGCAGGGCGGGGAGATCGGTGAGGCATTTGGCTTCTCGCTGGCGCCCCTGCTCGCGCGCGCTGACGAGGTCGAGAGGCTCGCGGCGGAGGTGGCTGCCGAACGGTTGCAACTGCAGCGGCTCAAGGAGCGCCTGACGCTCTGCCGGCGCGACATCGCCAAGCTGATCGAGATGGCCGTGGAAGAGGGGGCCCCTGGCGATTGGAGTGGCTATCATCTGCATTTCCGGAGTGCGGTCGAACAGCTGCCGCGGTCGCCATCCGCGACGGAGGCCGCCGCCGCGCTCGACCAACTGGAACTGCTGCGCGAGGAGATCATCAATCAGTTGGAAATGCAGGTTAAAGCTCAAAATCAAAGCGGCAATGCCCAACATTCTGAGCGGCACATACAGAGTTCAAATCCATATTCCATTACTGAACTTGAACCAAGCTTCGGAACGAAGCAGGGCGCAACGGCGGATAATCGATCGGAAGGTTGGGCCGAACCGATGGGCCGAACAGCGACCCAGGAAGGGAGGGGCGGGCCTGTTCCGGCTGAAAGCTCAGCCTCGACTGCTAGCGGCGGACTCAAATCCTTCCCGCTGGGCCTAGTGCTGCAGGCATGCCCCGAGATCGGCGCTTATGGACCGCAGGGCTCGGTGGGCACATGGCGCGATCTGATGGCGGCGGCTGTTGTCGTTCGCTCGATGCTCGGGGTCAGCCCCTCGGCCTATGAACAGGCCTGCGAAGTGATGGGCCCTGAAAACGCCGCTACCGTCATGGCCTGCGTGCTCGAAAGGGCAGGGCACATCAATTCCGCCGGCGGTTACCTCCGTGACCTGACCCGTCGCGCCGAAAGAGGCGAATTTGCCATCGGACCGATGTTGATGGCGCTTGCCCGTGCCAATTCGCCGATCAGGGGCAAGACAGGATAAAATTCCATACTGCTGTTCGCAGCGAGGTTATGGTTAACGGAGAGTGACGGAAACAAACCGGCAGATAACTTCTGATTAACATCTTCTTCCTTTGAGATCAAAGGCCTATGAGTCTCAATTGGCGAGGCGAGGGCAGGATTTGATCGATGCTCGGCCGGGCGGGTCCATGAAGAAACGGCGCCGGATGGAGTTGACGCGAAACGCCTTTTTGACGATACGGCGCGGTGGCATATGGCGGAATCCGCTGGTGGGGCAATGGAAGACATGCGGGGAATGGGGTTGAAAAGGGCGGTGGACTTTTTCCTGGCATTGGTCGTGTCGGTCATTCTGCTCGTCCCGATCCTTTTAGTCGCGGTTAGTGTCCGATTAACGTCGCCGGGACCGACCCTCTACTGGTCAAAACGTATCGGACGTTTCAATCAGATCTTTCTGATGCCGAAATTCCGCAGCATGCGCGTCGACACGCCGACGGTCGCGACACATCTGCTCGAAAACCCCGATCGGTTTCTGACGCCCATCGGTTCGTTTCTGCGCAAATCCAGCCTCGACGAATTGCCCCAGCTCTGGTGCATCCTTGCTGGCAAAATGAGTTTCGTCGGCCCACGCCCGGCGCTCTACAACCAGTATGATTTGATCGAGTTGCGGACGGCCCGCGGCGTTGACAAACTCCTGCCCGGATTGACCGGATGGGCGCAGATCAACGGGCGTGACGAATTGCCGATTCCGGAGAAGGTGAAATTCGATGCCGAATATCTTGAGCGGCGCTCGATCGGTTTCGACATGCGCATCCTGTTTCTGACGGCCGAGAAGGTAATCCGCCGTAGGGGAATAAAGCATTAAGTTACCTACTTCTGATAGATAAGCGGTGCGGAAGACTTTGATTTCCGATTATTTCAGTTGCGCTCGTTGTAGAAAATGACAAGAAGGTGGTTGTCTGATTGATCCGCGAGACGCTGGGAAGCAATGCCTGAAAATACCCCCACTGAGACGCCACGCTCAGCATGGTTCTTAGTGCCGATGCAGGCACTCGTCGCCCCTCTGCTGGCGATGCCGCGTGCTGCCAAGCGCGCGCTCGCCCTGATGGTGGATTCCAGTCTTTGTGTCCTGACGATCTGGTTGGCTTATTGCTTCCGTCTGAACGAATGGACGGTCCTAACCGGCGTGCAGTGGCTGCCGGTCTTCGTTTCCTTGTGCATGGCCCTTCCGATCTTCATCGTCATGGGCATGTATCGGGCGATCTTCCGTTATGCCAACATGGCCGCTTTTATTGCCGTTCTAAAGGCGATCGCGATCTACGGCGTCGCCTTCATGACGATATTCACGGCGCTCAGCGTCCCGGGCGTTCCGAGAACCGTCGGCATTCTCCAGCCCTTCCTGCTGCTGATCGCGATCGGTCTGTCACGGTTGGGCATCCGTTATTGGCTCGGCGATACCTATCAGCGCATCCTGCACCAGAATACGCTCGACAAGGTGCTGATCTATGGGGCAGGAAATGCCGGACGGCAACTCGCCGGCGCTCTGACGAACAGCGCCGAACTCAATGTCGTCGGTTATCTTGATGATGATCCCCGCCTTAAGGGCGGCATCATGGGCGGTCTGCCGATCTATGACCCGTCGGATCTTCCGGTGCTTGCCGAAGCGCTTGGCGTGCACAACGTGCTTCTTGCTCTTCCCTCCACATCGCGGCAGCGGCGCAATGAAATCCTCGAACGCATCCGCAAAGCCAGGGTGAATGTTCGAACATTGCCGGATCTCACCGCGCTTGCTCAGGGGCGTGTCGCCGTTTCCGACATACGCGAGCTGGAGATCGAGGACCTGCTGGGAAGGGAAGCGGTTGCACCGCGGCAGGAACTGCTCGACAAGGCGATGCGCAACAAGGTGGTGATGGTCACGGGCGCCGGCGGCTCGATCGGCGGCGAACTGTGCCGGCAGATCCTGCGCAATGCGCCTTCGAGCCTTATCCTCTTAGATCAGAACGAGTTTGCGCTTTATAATATTCATGCCGAATTGTTGAAGCTGGCCGAGCTTTACGAGCAGGAAAGCCTGCAGATCGTCCCGATCCTCTGTTCTGTCCGCGATCAGGATCGCATGGAACATATCATGCAGAGCTGGCGACCGCAGACGCTCTATCACGCCGCGGCTTACAAGCATGTGCCTCTCGTCGAACACAATGCCGTGGAAGGCATCAAGAACAATGTTATGGGAACGCTGATCACCGCGCGTGCGGCGAGCAAATGCGGCGTCTCCAATTTCGTGCTGATCAGCACGGACAAAGCCGTGCGCCCGACGAATGTGATGGGCGCCAGCAAAAGGCTGGCGGAGATGGTTCTGCAGGCGCTTGCGGCAGAACCGGCCAATGACAGGGCACGGACGAGTTTCTCCATGGTCCGCTTCGGAAACGTCCTCGGCTCCTCCGGATCCGTCGTGCCGCTGTTCCGGCAGCAGATCAAGGAAGGCGGTCCCGTTACCCTGACACATCCGAAAATAACCCGCTATTTCATGACGATTTCGGAGGCCTCGCAACTTGTCATTCAGGCAGGCGCCATGGCCGAGGGCGGGGATGTTTTCCTGCTCGATATGGGCGAGCCCGTTCGCATTGCGGATCTTGCCCGCAAGATGGTCGAGCTTTCCGGATTGACCGTCCGCGACGAGGATAATCCCGAGGGGGACATCGAGCTTTCCGTTACCGGCCTGAGGCCCGGCGAGAAGCTTTATGAAGAACTGTTGATCGGGGATAACCCCGAGACAACCGAACATCCTCGGATCATGAAGGCGCGCGAGGACTTCCTGCTCTGGCCGGAGCTTTCGAAGAAGCTCAACTCGCTCAATGCGGCCTTGGATCGAAACGATATGGTCGCGGCGCGCGCGACCTTGGCAGAACTTGTTTCCGGCTATTCTTCAACAGGTGAGGTTTCGGATCTGGCATTCACCGGTGCCGAAACCAATACGGCGGCCTGAAGCGCAGGCTCAGCTTCGGACCACGGGCGCAAAGCGTGTGCTGCCCCGATCCGCGCAAATAAGGGCGACCATATAGGCGAAGATCGGATCCAGTGCCTTTTGGTTGAACATGATGCCGAAGCTGCCAGTAATAATGTAGCTGCTGGTGAGCAGAAGAGCGAGCGCCATGGCTAGGTCCCGGCCAGGGCCGGGTTCCTTTTTCCACGCGGCGATCACAGGCGTCAGGAGCAGCAGCGAAAGCGCCGCGATTCCGACAAGGCCGGCGTCAATGCCTGCTGTGAGAAAGCCGTTATGGACATGCGAATAGGGCAACTGCTGCCTTATGCCCTCAGGGACCTCCGCCAAGACTGCAGTCATCCGGTTTTGCGGACCATAGCCGGTCAACGGATCCTTGGTGATTGCAGATAGCGCCCCTTTGTAGAGAGCGACCCGCGCACTCAGCGAGGTGATGTCGCCATGGGCGCTTTCGAGTGCTGACAGATTGTCCTGGAGTTCACGGACGCGATAGACAACCTGGTCGCTGCCCAGGGCGAGAAGCCCCAACAATAGGACAGAACCGGTTATAGCGAGGCTGCGCAGACTGAAATGAAAGCGGTGTTTTGGAAAATACCAGAGAAAGATGACGAGTTGGACGGGGATGACCAGCCAGGCCGAACGCGTTCCGGAGAGCAGCGCGCAGCCTAGCCCCGCAGCATACCCCAATATCGCGATTTTTTGCTCCATGCTTTTGGGGGATTGAATGTTGAGCAGCGCGACGCCGCCGAAAAGAATGCCGATAACGCCCAGCAGTGCCGCGTTCGAGGTTCCCGCCTCTGCCCTGGGCATCAGAATCAGGACCTGAAGCAGGCTGAAAAGAAAAGTAACGATCATGCCGAGACCCGCGCCGAGGATAAAGAGCGGCACAAGGCGGCCATCGGGAGATTGACGCATACGCGGCAAAATCAGCCAGATCGAAAAGAAAGGTAGGAGTCGGAAAATCCAGTCCAATTCTTCGGAGAAAGGCGGATTGACGAATATGCTGACGATCATCACCACCGGGTAGATCGTCATGCAAATGGCAACCACTCGGTCGGACTTCGATAACTTCAGAGGAAAGCGGGCCCTCGCCAGACAATAGAGTCCCGATACCATCGACCCAAGGAGGATAAAGGAGTTAAAGTTGGGCGAAAGGCCGGGCAGGATCGCAAAGAGAAAGACCGCAATGCCGTTGGTTCGATCAAGCGCGCTTCCAGCCCCGTTACCGGGATGAAGCACCGCAATCACGAGTTGCCTGAAATAATTCACTATGCTGGTCCTGAGGTGTCGCTGATGCAGCCTCGCTAAGGACCGTTGTCACCACTGTCAAGCCGTGAACGTGGCCGGAACTCGCGCTTTTGTTACTGTCGTATTCCGGCAACAGCAAACCCCGATGCATTGCTCGACGATGGGCGGTAACGCCCTGCAATAGAAAAGCTGCTCCGATCAGAAAACACGTTTGAGGTGCGAGCTGCTGAGAAGATGGTCATCGAGGCGCATCTCCAGAGGGAACGCGCTTCGAGCACAGGGGCTGGTTCTTTCATTATTCCGACCGGGCCGATTTTGAACAGCGATATTCAGTTACGCCAGCCACTTCGTTAGTGCCGCTATCGCCAGAGGCGAGCCGAGCTTTCCAGCGATGATCGACCAAGAAGATAGCCGAACCCGAACGCCGCAAGACCGATCGTGAGCAACAATGCGCTTGCGGTGTGCGGGTGGTTTCTGGCCCCGGTGGTGACTGCATAGACTTCGCGTTTCACCCCGCTGGCCGCAGACTGGGCAACTTTCGCCAGTCCTTCCGGCGGCTCGACGGGTGTGCCGGTGAATCCGGCGTCCAAATCTCGTTTATCGACCATCTCGGGACCTTTCCTGAATTGCCTCAAAAGGCTGAATTTCAATTCTGCTCGCGTGTGCCGGGTGAGGCTTCGCGTTGATCAGCGTCTTCGATATCCGTCTTGACGAGGAAAGCGTCGCTATGTTCGCGCAAGGCCTCTCGCACCGCCTCCAGCCGGGGAGGATTGTCTGCGTCGCCATACCGCGCATCAAGCTCCTGCTCCGCGCGGGTCCAGTGATCCCAATGCTTGCCCTCCGGCCTGTCTTCCTTCTCCCACAGCGCATATGCTCTTTTGCGGATCTCCGCCTCGCGGGCAGCAGCCGGAGAATCGATGCGCTGTTCGTCGGTTTCTTCTGTCGCTTGTCGCGCCATCTTCCCCTTGCGCGCACCGGTCGGGGATGAATCCTCCAGCCGCGTGTCGTCGGTCGTGCTTTCATTTTTCTTACGTCGTTCCGGATTTTTCATCGGCGGCTCCTTGCTTGGATCTCAACCAATTCGGCTGTCCTAAGTTCCCACATAGAACCTGGATCAGAATTGAGGCGCGCTGTTAAGGACGACGAACTTCGGAATTTTGCTCTATCCCTACAAGCCTTGGCAACGCGGCTCCGCTGATATACTAGTATGCCAACACCCACGATCATTCCGGTATTGCTATGCGGCAGGCCCCACAAACCGAAACGCTTTCGGTCTCAATTCCGCAGGAAGTCGGCCGCAAGTTGCGCCGTGTCACAACGGCCGGCGCCATCTACGAGCGTCTCTATGCCGACATCGTTTCGCTCAGGATGCCGCCTGGACTGTTGCTGCAGGAAAAGCGGATCGCCGAGGACTTCGGCGTGAGCCGCACGCCCGTCCGCGAGGCGCTGCTCAGGCTCTCCGAAGGTGGGCTGGTCGACATCTATCCGCAGTCAGGCACCGTCGTATCGCGTGTGCCGGTCGCTGCGATCCCCGAGGCGGTGGTCGTGCGCAAGGCTCTCGAAGGCGCGACCGTCGAGACTGCGGCCCAAACCGCCACCGCTGCCGATATCGCCGTTCTGGACGCCATCATCGGCCGGCAACGGTCGCATGCCGCAGTCGGCAACGTCTCGAACTTCCACGAGGAGGACGAGGCCTTTCATGAGGCGATCGCGCAGATATCAGGCTATCCCGGCATTTGGGCGATTTTGAAGACGGTCAAGGTGCAGATCGACCGGGCGCGGCGGCTGGCGCTGCCGGCGCTGGGGCGCATGGACAATGTTGTGTGCGAACATATGGTCATTCGCGACGCGCTCGCCGCCCATGATGCTGCGGCCGCGCGCGTCGCGATGATCCATCACTTGAGCGCGGTCATTCCCGACGTCAACGAACTGCGCTCGCGCTACCCCGATTATTTCTGCTGACGGCAGGCCAAACACGAAGCGAAAGGCGAGGAAAGGATTAAGCATGCGACAAGGTTGGAGATGGTTCGGGCCGGAAGCACCGGTGACGCTCGATGAAGTCCGTCAAACGGGCGCGACCAACATCGTCTCGTCTCTGCATCAGGTGCCGATCGGCAGGGCCTGGACGGAAAGGGAAGTGCGCGAACGCCAGTCCCTGATCGAGACGACGCCGGCCGATCGCTCGCCGCTCGTCTGGTCGGTCGTCGAAAGCATTCCGATCCCCGATGCCGTCAAGCGCAAGGGCGGAGAGGCGAAGGCTGAAATCGAGGCGTGGATCGCCAGCCTCGAAGCGGTCGCCGCCTGCGGTATTCCGATCGTCTGCTATAATTTCATGCCTGTGGTGGACTGGACCCGCACCGAACTCGATTTCGTGACGCCGACCGGGGCCACCGCCATGCGCTTCGATCACGAGCGTTTTGCGGCCTTCGATCTTTTCATTCTGGAACGGCCGGATGCGGCACGACACTATTCCGATGAGGATCGCGAACGGGCGCGCGCTGTCTTCGAGGCGATGTCGGAGGAGGAGATCGCCGAGATCACCCGTATCATCACCTCGGCTTTGCCGGGCTCGACCACTGAACCTCTGACAATTCCGGCTTTCCGGGAAAAGCTTGTAGCTTATAGCGGCATCGATGCCGCAAGGTTGCGCCGGCATCTGATCGAATTCCTGGAGGCGGTGACGCCGGCCGCCGAAGCACACGGCGTCAAGCTGACACTGCATCCCGACGATCCGCCGCGGTCGCTGTTCGGCTTGCCGCGCATCGCCTCGACGGCCGATGATTATGCCGCTCTCTTCGATGCGGTGCCATCGGAGGCGAATGGCATGTGCTATTGCACCGGCAGCCTCGGCGTGCGCGCCGATAACGACCTGCCGGCGATCGCCCGCCGTTTTGCCTCGCGTATCCATTTTGCCCATCTGCGCGCTACGACGCGGGAGGGCGATGGCCGAACATTTCATGAAAGCGCGCATCTGGAGGGCGATGTCGACATGGTTGCGGTTCTCAGGGAACTTGTCGCCGAAGACCGCCGCCGCGGTGCTCAGGATACCATCGTCTTCCGCTCGGACCATGGTCACCGCATGCTCGACGATCTCAACAAAACGGTCACGCCCGGCTACCCCGCTATTGGCCGCATGCGCGGGCTCGCCGAGCTTCGCGGCATCCTGCATGCGCTGGGCGCCCCGCCGAACTGAGGGCGCGGACCGTTAGAGGATCTCGACGGTAAAGGCGAAGCGCGTGGCCGCGCCAGGCGCTAATATGTTGGTGTACGGCCGCCGCGACAGCTCGCTCGACGCTCCAGCTTCAGCGGCCGTTCCGTGCCATGGCTCGACACAGATGAATGGCGCGCCTGGTTTCGTCCATAGGGCAAGATTGGGCAGGTTTTTGAAATGGAACCGCAAATTAGGTCCGCCTTCGGCGCCGTAGCGCAGTCCTTCGCCCGCGCCTTTCGGGAAGATCATTGCATCCTGGTCGAACATGGCATGATCCAGCACCAGCCGGCCTTTGTCGAAGGGTGAAGATAGCGGCGCCGGATTGATGAGGCCGCTCTCCAGCCGCACGAGCTCGGGCTCACCCTCATTGTCGAGCGTGATGGTGTGGGCGCGCCCGGAAGCAGCAGGCAGCGGCCAGGCGAAGGCCGGGTGGAAGCCGAAGCCGAACGGCATCGCCTTCTGATCGCGGTTGCTGACCTCGGCAGTGACGGTCAAAGCGCGACCCTCGACCGCGTGTTCCACGGCAAGCAGAAACTCGAACGGGTAGACCGCCCGTGTGGCCGAAGAGGCGACAAGCTCGTGCCGGCAGGTCGTTGCCGTGGAGGTTGCGAGGGCGAATTCGCTGCGCCGGGCAAACCCGTGCTGAGCCAACGGATAGACCGTGCCGTCGATTGCGACTTGGTCGTCCGGAGCCTTGCCGACGATCGGAAACAGGATCGGTGAGCGCCCTGTCCAGAAGGTCGCGTCGCCCGTCCACAACCAGGAGCGTCCGTCGTTGGTGGTGAGTGCTTGCATCTCTGCGCCGAGGGAAGAGACGTCGACGGTGAGATCCTGATTGCCGATCCGGATTGAGCTTGGCATCGCAATTCCCTTTCACACTGGTTCGGTACCAGAGCCATATCTTCTGGCGCCGTTGATTTCCACACAATAGGGGAGGGAGGTCGCGGTCTCGCCGCACGTTTATTTTCGTACCGCGCCCAATCTGGCGATCACCTCATTCGGGATGGCGTAGCGCTGGATGGCATCGCGATTGTTTCTGAGCCCGCAGATCTCGCGCTGGATGAAGAATGCCCAGACGGCGTCGGATGCCTCATTGATAAGCCCCTCGCGCTCCGCCGTGCTCTGGCGCTCAGGCGTCCAGGCCTTCAAGGCGGCAAGTGCTTTCTCCACCTTCAGCCCGTGGCGTCCGAGCGCGTCGGCGCGCGCCGACATCAGCTCGTATTCGAGGACGTTGAAGCCGCTGGCATCCTGCTGAGATTGTCGGAAAGACTGTGGCGGGCGAACGCTCATTGGCACGAATTCCTTATCAGCGCAGGCCACGATACTATCCAATCGAAACCCGGAGATCGAGAGGGCGGGCAACGGGGCCTATCCTGCCGTTTCCATGCGTGGCATAAGGGCGCCGAAACTTTCCCGAACCCCCGCAGCACACCATGATTCGTATCGAGAATATCAGCAAGCAGCTCAGCCATCGGATCCTCTTCATCGAGGCATCGGCAGCCCTCAACAAAGGCGAGAAGATCGGCCTCGTCGGCCCCAACGGCGCCGGCAAGACGACAATCTTCCGAATGATCAACGGTGAAGAGCAGCCCGACGAAGGCCAGGTCTCCTGCGAGAAGGGCGTGACCATCGGTTACTTCAACCAGGACGTCGGCGAAATGGCCGGCCACAGCGCCGTCGCCGAAGTGATGAACGGCGCCGGCCCGGTCAGCATCGTCGCGGCGGAGTTGCGCGAGCTCGAGGCCGCCATGGCCGACCCTGACAAGGCTGGCGACATGGAGGAGATCATCGAGCGTTACGGTGAGGTGCAGGCGCGTTACGAGGAGTTGGACGGCTATGCGCTCGAGGGCCGAGCCCGCGAGGTGCTCGCAGGTCTCAGCTTCAGCCAGGAGATGATGGACGGCGACGTCGGCGCGCTGTCGGGCGGCTGGAAGATGCGCGTGGCGCTTGCCCGCATCCTGCTCATGCGCCCAGACGTCATGCTGCTGGACGAACCGAGCAACCATCTGGATCTCGAAAGCCTCATTTGGCTCGAGGATTTCCTGAAGGGTTACGAAGGGGCGCTGCTGATGACCTCGCACGACCGCGAGTTCATGAACCGCATCGTCAATAAGATCATCGAGATCGACGCCGGCACGCTGACGGCCTATTCCGGCGATTATGAATTCTACGAGCAGCAGCGGGCGCAGAACGAGAAGCAGCAGCAGGCCCAGTTCGAGCGCCAGCAGGCGATGCTCGCCAAGGAAATCAGGTTCATCGAACGGTTCAAGGCGCGCGCCTCGCATGCTTCGCAGGTGCAGAGCCGCGTGAAGAAGCTTGAGAAGATCGACCGGGTCGAGCCGCCCAAGCGCCGCCAATCCGTCGCCTTCGAGTTCCAGCCGGCCCCGCGCTCCGGCGAAGACGTGATCAACCTGAAGAACGTCCATAAGAAATACGGGAGCCGAAGGATCTATGAGGGGCTGGACTTCATGGTGCGGCGCAAGGAGCGCTGGTGCATCATGGGCATCAACGGCGCCGGCAAGTCGACACTGCTGAAGCTCGTGACGGGAACCACCACGCCGGATGAAGGCAGCGTCGCTCTTGGAGCGAGCGTCAAGATGGGCTATTTCGCCCAGCATGCGATGGATATTCTTGATGGCGAACGCACGGTCTTCCAATCGCTGGAGGATCGGTTTCCCCAGGCAGGGCAGGGGCCTTTGCGCGCGCTCGCCGGATGTTTCGGCTTTTCCGGCGACGATGTCGAGAAAAGGTGCCGGGTGCTGTCAGGCGGCGAGAAGGCCCGATTGGTCATGGCTATGATGCTCTTCGACCCGCCGAACCTGCTCGTGCTCGACGAACCGACCAACCATCTCGACCTCGACACCAAGGAAATGCTGATAAAGGCACTCTCGCAATATGAGGGCACCATGCTCTTCGTCTCGCACGACCGGCATTTCCTGGCCGCTCTTTCCAACCGCGTGCTGGAACTGACGCCGGAGGGTGTCCATCAATATGGCGGCGGCTATACTGAATATGTGGCGCGTACCGGCCACGAGGCGCCCGGGCTTCGGAGCTGAACGGCTATTCTTCTGCGGGCATGTCGAAATCATCGACATCGAAACGACCGGCAGAAGGCCGTTCGGGGCATTTGCTGAGCGGCCGGAGCAACGGAGAATGATGTCATGCTGCCAGCAGCGATCGAGGTAGTCACGCTGTTCGTCGACAAGATCGACGAAGCCAGGACTTTCTAAGATTTTCGCCGCCGACATCGCCTATCAGGACGCGGTATGCTCGGTTCTGCAATTCTCGGGAGCGATGATCAATCTGCTCGAGGCGACACAGGCGCCGCAGCTGGTCGAACCATCGGCCGTGGCGGCATCAGGTTCCGGCGCGCGCATCCTGCTGACGATCAGGGTCGACGACGTCGATAAGGTCTGTGCGGAGCTACGAAGACTTGGAGTAGCCTTGCTCAACGGTCCGGCCGATCGTCCCTGGGGGCCGAACGGCAGCAGCCTTCGCCGATCCATCGAGCCATGTCTGGGAAGTCGCACAGGAGCTCAGATAGCTTTATCGGCGGTTGGGAAGGCCATTTATCGGGGCGAAGAACAGCGCTCGCCGATATTGCCGGCGCTCTGCCACGATGATGACCCATTTCCGTGGTGTTCGGGCCTTCTTCAGACAATCGGGGCGGGCGCATCAGCATGGACTGGATCAATCGTTATATCGATCAGCCGTTATTGAACGGCGCTGCAGGCTTGCTGCGGCAATGGCACATCCGCACGCGGCAGTCGCCGGAGCTGCTGGAGCCGACATGGAATCTCGTCGTGCTGTCCTTTCTGCTAATCGCGAGCGTGCAGGTTATGACGGGCAAGCCTTTCGCGCTCAGCATCGCCGCGTTGGTCATGCTGGCCCTGCCGTCGGCCAAAAAACTGTTTTTGGCGGTCAAGGCAGGGGGAAGCGCTTATGGCGCCCGGGAATACAAGTCATCGAGGGCGCGCGCCGTTGCCAAACGGGAAGCGGAATGGTCGGTCAGGATCATCGTGCTGTTCTCCTCCGCCTGCCTTCCGTTCATCGCCCGCATAGACGATCCGGTGGGCGCCTGTTTCATGCTCGGGGCAAGTATCTGGTTCGTACTGACCGGGCCGCTCAAGGCCTATCTCGATGCCGCCGAACCTCCCGAGCCGACTGAGGGCGACCGGATGTACAGCGGCGTCTTTCATTTCGGCTGAAAGACGCCATGCGGCGTTCCATTCGACAGCCGCGAGAGGCAGGGAACCAAAGCGGGCGGTCTCCGTTATGTCAGCAGCAACGTAAAAGGAGATTGCGATGCTTTACTACGCTCTGGTGTTTCTCGTTGTGGCCTTGATTGCCGGCGTCCTCGGATTCGGCGGCATCGCAGGGGCTTCAGCTTCCATTGCCCAGGTTCTGTTCTTCATTTTCCTGGTGTTGTTCGTCGTCTCGCTTGTTATGCGCTTCATGCGCAGAGTATAGCGAAGATTGATACAGTATAAAACCCGGTGATAATTATCACCGGGTTTTTCTTTTCTTGATGGCCGCCCGACGGACGGCGCGAAACTCGCTCCGAGAAAATGTGTTTTTCCTGCAACCATTCCTAACAAGATCGCGAAAGGCCGCATGCCGGTCGTAAATGCCTTCGAAATGTCCCAATGGGGCTGAACCGTAGACCTGTCGCTTGCGCCTCCCACGCGCTTTGAAACGCGACGCGAAAACGGCGCCTGCGGTCCCCTCCGATATCCGGTGCCGTCAGCCGGGTGTTCCCGTCACGATTTGAGAAGGAGAGACTTATGAAAAAAACTCTTGCGGCGGCGTTTGCCGCGGTATCGTTGACGTTGGTCGGCGCGGGGGCGGTCAATGCCGCCGACCCTGTCACCAGAACATATGAAGAGCCGGACCTGCGCAATGGCGTGAAGATCGGTTATCTCACTTGCGATATCGGCGGCGGCACGGGTTATGTGCTGGGTTCGTCCAAGGAAGCCGACTGCGTCTTTCAGTCCATCGTCGGCAATGAGCTTTTCGATCACTACACCGGCGAGGTGCGAAAGCTTGGCATCGACCTCGGATTCACCACGCGCAGTCGCCTGATCTGGGCGGTGTTTGCGCCAACGGCTGGTTATCACCGCGGGTCGCTCGCCGGCCTCTATGTCGGCGCCAGCGCAGAGGCCACGGTTGGCGCCGGTGTCGGGGCCAACCTCCTGGTCGGCGGCACCTCCGGCTCCATCCATCTGCAGACGCTTAGCCTCACCGGCCAGCTCGGCCTCAACGTTGCGGCCGGCAGCGCATCGATGACACTGACCCCGGCGGATTGACGGGTTCTATCGCCCCTGCCGCGACGCGACGGGGGCGTCACGAGCTTGTTGGAATGGCTTAGCGCTGGCGCCGAAACGATGGATATCCGAATTGCAACGCTCGACGAGGACGAGATCCTGGTCAGGCACTATCTGAAAATCTGGGACAGCTATGGCACGCCGCCGGAACATTACAGGCCGGACGCGGTGGCGCGGATATTATCGTTTTTGAGAAGTGGTCGCGAGGAACGCCGTCTCGCCTCGTTCCTGGCCATTGTAGACGGTGTAATCGCCGGTTCGGTATCCTGCCAGCTGCACCAATCGCCGTTTCCGGAAGTCATTCGGCCGGAGCAGCGGTTGCACGGTTACATCTGGTCGGTCTATGTTGCGGAGGCCTTTCGCCGGCGCGGCATCGCTTTGGCGCTGACGACCAGGGCCGTTGATTATCTGAAATCCATCGGCTGCACGACCGCCGTCATCCATGCCTCAGATGCGGGGGAACCGGTCTATCGGAGCGCTGGCTTCGAGCTGGCGAAGGAAATGCGCCTGAAGTTTCCTGTAGAGTGACCCGGGTGGCCGATCGTAATCTCCGATACGGCTCCACTTCATTACTAGCCAGAGGACAGCGAATGTGCGGGGCGGCGCGTCCTCTGTTTACGCTTTCGGCCTGCCGGGTGCGATAAAGCCGTTGATTGCCGCCTCGTCATGACCGGCTTCGCGCAGGAAGCGGCTGGCGAATTCGATGGCGGGGCTTCTCAGTGCGTCGTCCGGCCGGATCAGATGAAAAGCGACATGGGAATCGAGGGTGCGCTGCGACACTGCGACGACGCGCCCGTCGGCAAGCACGGCATCCGACAGCGGCGGCCGTGCAAGCGCAACGCCGAGCCCTTGCGCGCAGGCATCGATGACCAGATTGTAATCTTCGAAGCGGCGGTCCTGACCGCGCGGCGTATAGTCGAGCCCTTCACGCGCGAGCCAGCGGCGCCAGCCTTCGATATTGGAGTCGTGAAGGATCGGCAGATTGAGCAGCGAAAGCGCATCCGAGCGCTGGCCAAGCCGCGCTGCCAGCGCCGGGGCGGCGATCGGAAAGGATTTTTCCTGCCAGAGCGGCAGGGCACGCACGCCGGCCCACGGCCCCTTGCCGCAACGAACGGCAAGATCCGTGCCTTCACCGAAGTCCGCCAGCCGGTGTTCAAGCGTCAGTTCGACATGCAGCTCGTTTCCTTCGAGCTTTGCCAGGCGCGGAAACAGCCATAGAGAGGCGACGGACGGAGTAACGGAAAGGCGCACTACGGCCTTGCTGGGCCGAGGCAGCCAGCGCTCGCCGCTATTGCCGAGCAGCGCAAGGGCCTCCTCCGCCCGTGCGAAAAACCGCATGCCTTCCGGTGTCAGGCGTACGCCGCGGGCTTCGCGGGCAAACAGGCGCACGCCCATCCAGCGCTCCAATCGCGAGACCTGCCGCGACACTGCGCCATGGGTGATGCCGCTTTCTTCGGCCGCGGCGGAAAACGATCCTAGACGGGCGGCGCGAGCAAAGGTTTCAAGCGTATCGAGCGGAGGCAGGACGGGCGAGCTGTGAACCATACGCACATTTGATCATCGATTGCGATGCTTTTCAAGCATGCTTCGGCGGCATAATCCTTCCTTACCGAGCATCTATGGAGGCTAAAATGAGCATGGCGACAGGCGCACCGGTTTTGACGGAACGGCAGGGAAGGTTCGACCTTGTGGCCTTTGCCGCAATCGTCGTCACCATCCTTTTCTGGGCTTCCTCCTTCGCCGTGATCCGGGTCTGTCTCGGTCCGCTGACGCCGATCGAGCTGGCGACGGCGCGTTATGTGGCAGCCGGCGTCATCGCATTGTTCTATCTCGCCATCTATCGGCCGATGCCGCAAAGGCGCGATTTCTTTCGCCTTTCCGTTGCGGCGGTGCTCTTCATTGCCGCCTATGCGGTTCTCTTGAATACCGGCGAGCAAACCGTCGCTGCGGGGCCGGCGAGTTTCATCATCAACACGATGCCGGTGTTCACCGCTCTCATTGCCACATTCGCGCTCGGCGAGCGCTTCGGCCGTTGGGGCTGGGTGGGGACCGCGGTTTCCTTCGCAGGCGTGGGGTTGATTGCTTTCGCCTCCGGCGACGGTTTTCGACTCGATCCGAATGCGATCATGATTCTTGGTGCAGCGCTCTGCTCGGCGATCGCCAGCGTACTGCAGAAGCCGCTGCTTGCGCGGCTGCCGGCGCTCGCCGTTACCGCCTGGATCCTGCTGATCGGCTCCGTACCGCTGTTTCCGGCGGTTCCGGCGACGATCGGGGCACTGGTCGCCGCACCGGCTGAAGTGAACTGGGCGGTTGCCTATCTTGTCATCTTTCCCACAGTTATCGGCTATCTCACCTGGGCAATCGCGTTGAAGCGGCTGACGGCCGCGCGGGCCTCCAATTTCCTCTACGGTGTTCCGCCTGTCGCCACGCTGATCGGCTTCCTCTGGCTGGGCGAGACGCCGACAGCTCTGGGTGCCGTCGGAGGCGTCATGGCGATCCTCGGCGTGCTGGTCGTCAACGTGATGCGGAAGCGATAGCGTCAAATTCAAGCCGCGAAGCCGATCGTATGACAGATTAACATTGCGCCAGCGTTCGCTTTCTTTAAAACGAAAGCAGATCGAAAGGTGTGGCGCCCATGTTCTTGACCGACCGGCAAACGGAAATCGTGGCGATTGCCAAATCGAGCGGCAGGGTTCTGGTCGAGGAGCTCGCCTCCCGCTTTTCGGTGACGCGCCAGACGATCCGCAAGGACCTGAACGATCTCTGTGATGCGCAGGTGCTGACACGCATCCATGGCGGTGCCACATTTCCAAGCGGGACCGAGAACGTCAAATACGAGGCGCGCCGCCAGATTGCCGCTTCCGAGAAGCAGGCCATCGGTATGGCTGCCGTCGAGCTGATCCCGAGCGGCGCCTCGCTCTTCATCAACATCGGAACGACGACCGAGGCGGTGGGCGAGGCTCTCGCCAATCATCACGAGCTGATGGTGATTACCAATAATATAAACGTTGCCAACAGGTTACGCCTGCTCCCGGCGATTGAAGTCGTAATCGCCGGGGGAGTGGTACGCGGTTCGGACGGCGGGATCGTCGGCGAGGCGGCCGTCGATTTCATCCGCCAGTTCAAGGTCGATTATGCGGTGATCGGCGCTTCGGCGATCGACATGGACGGTGCCCTTCTCGACTATGACTTTCGCGAGGTGAAGGTCGCTCAGGCAATCATCGCCAATGCACGGCACGTCATTCTCGTAGCCGACTCGACCAAGTTCGAACGGACCGCGCCGGTGAGAATCGGCCAGCTCTCGCAGGTTCACACTTTCATTACCGATCACTGCCCGGTGCCTTCGATCCGCAACCTCTGTCTCGAAAACAACGTGAAGCTGATCGAAACGAACAGCCGGCCGCGTTAAGGCAGAGTTTCCGGCCGATTCGAGGTAATCTTTTGATTCATTTCTCTTTTCCTGGCGGAAGCGGGCGCGGCGCCTGCCGGTGCCGTTTTTAAGTACCTATGGCACAAACATTCGTTTGACATTCGTATCTCTTTCGTTTTAACTGTTCTCACTTTCGCAATCGCGCAAATTTTGTGCAATGCGAAATCTGCAGTGGGCTCGGAGGGGAGTTTGGGCCGGGTGATTTACGACATATTCGTCATCGGTGGCGGCATCAACGGCTGCGGCATTGCGCGCGACGCCGTCGGACGCGGCTACTCGGTAGCGCTGGCGGAGATGAACGATTTCGCCTCGGGCACGTCGTCCGGCGCCACCAAACTAATTCATGGCGGCTTGCGTTACCTCGAGCATTATGAATTTCGCCTGGTGCGTGAATCGCTGATGGAGCGCGAAATCCTCTGGGCAATGGCGCCGCACATCATCTGGCCGCTGCGCTTCGTGCTTCCCTACCACAAGGGCGGCATTCGCCCAGCCTGGCTGATCCGGCTCGGTCTCTTCCTTTATGATCATCTCGGCGGCCGCAAGCTGCTGCCGCCGACTTCAGTGGTCGACATGCGCAAGGACCCGGCCGGTAAGCCGCTTAAGGCGCTGTTTACGAGGGCTTTCGAATATTCCGACGGCTGGGTCGACGATGCCCGTATGGTCGTGTTGAATGCCCGCGACGCTGCCGACAAGGGGGCGACGATCATGCCGCGCACCAAAGTGGTGTCGGCGAGACGTGAGAACGGCGTGTGGCACATTGAAACGACCGACACGGTTACCGGCCGCAATGACAGCCACCAGGCCCGTATGCTGATCAATGCCGCCGGTCCCTGGGTCGATCATGTCATTCGTTCCGCCTTCGGCCAGAACGGGGCCCATCACGTACGTCTCGTCCAGGGCAGCCATATCGTCGTGAAGAAGAAGTTCGACGATGTGAGAGCCTATTTTTTCCAGAATCCCGACAACCGCATCATCTTTGCCATTCCCTATGAGGGCGACTTCACCCTGATTGGCACGACCGACCGGGACTATACCGCCGATCCGCGGGACGTCCGGATTTCCGAGGAGGAGACGGTCTACCTCTGCAATGCGGCCTCGGAATATTTCAAGGAGCCGGTCAGGCCGGAAGATATCGTCTGGACCTATTCAGCGGTGAGGCCGCTCTATGACGACGGCGCCTCAAAGGCGCAGGAGGCGACACGCGATTACGTGCTGAAGCTGGAGGGCGAAGGCGGGGCCGCGCCGCTGCTCAACGTCTTCGGCGGCAAGCTCACCACCTATCGTCGGCTTTCCGAACATGCGCTGGAGAAGATCGGCGCCGCGATCGGCGTAAAGGGCGCTCCGTGGACGGCAAAAAGTCATCTTCCCGGCGGCGATTTCCCGGTCCGAGGCTACGAGGCGGAGGTCGCCGGTCTGAAGGGGCGCTATCCGTTCCTTAGTGATGCGCACGCCCGCCAGTTGGTGCGCCGCTACGGCACCCGGGCTGCGACGCTGCTCGGCGATGCCCGCGGTCTCGAAGACCTCGGGCGGCTGTTCGGCGGCGATCTCTACGAGGCCGAGGTCAAATATCTCGTCGAACATGAATGGGCCCGGCACGCCGAAGACGTGCTGTGGAGGAGAACGAAGGATGGTCTGCGCCTTTCGAAGGAGCAGGCCCAGTCACTGGAGGAGTACATGGCTGCCATACCGGCGATGGCCGGATAGGCGGCATGTGGTCCCCGCTGCGTGGAGGCACGGGAATCGGAATGCTGGAACTGCGAAACGCCGCCAAGATGGTGGGCGCGGACTATCATATCTATCCGACCGATCTGGTCCTCGAGCGCGGCACGCTGAACGTCCTGCTCGGGCCGACGCTGTCGGGCAAGACATCGCTGATGCGGCTGATGGCCGGGCTCGACCGTCCGACCGCCGGCTCCGTCCATTTCGACGGCGCCGATGTCACCGGCATGCCGGTGCAGAAGCGCAACGTCGCCATGGTCTACCAGCAGTTCATCAATTATCCCGCACTGACCGTATACGAGAACATCGCCTCACCGATGCGCATATCGGGCAAGGATGCCGCCACCGTTGACCACGAAGTGCGCAAGGCGGCCGAGCTTCTGAAGCTCACGCCCTATCTCGATCGCACGCCGCTCAACCTGTCCGGCGGTCAGCAGCAGCGCACCGCACTTGCACGTGCGCTCGTCAAGAATGCCAGCCTCGTGCTGATGGACGAGCCGCTCGCCAACCTCGATTACAAGCTGCGCGAGGAACTGCGTGAGGAACTGCCGAAAATCTTCGCCCAATCCGGCGCGATCTTCGTCTATGCCACAACCGAACCTTCCGAGGCGCTCCTGCTCGGCGGCAATACGGCGACGCTGAATGAAGGTCGGGTAACTCAGTTCGGGCCGACGATCGATGTTTACCGCCGTCCCGCCGACCTCGCCACCGCCCGCATCTTCGCCGATCCGCCGCTGAACACGCTCGACGTCACCAAGTCGAGCAACGTCTTCACGCGTCAGGGCGGAGCGGCACTTCCCGTGCCCCTGCATCTGGCCGCCGTGCCGGATGGGCCGGTCACGGTTGCGTTTCACCCGCATCATCTCGGCTTCAAGCCGCAGACAGGTGACGCCGCCCGCCTGCACGCACGCACGCTGGTTTCCGAGATCACCGGTTCGGAGAGCTTCGTCCATCTGGAATATGACGGCGTGCGCTGGGTGATGCTGGCGCACGGCATTCACGACATCGAGCCTGACATGGAGATCGAGGCCTTCCTCGATACGCGCCACCTCTTGGCCTTCGGCGCCGATGGTCGCGCCATCGCCACGGTCGATCACGCTGTCGCTGCAGCCGCAAAGGCATAGGAGAGCACAATGGCACGCATTACGCTCGACCATATCCGCCACGCCTACGGAGCCAATCCGCAGACGGAAAAGGATTATTCGCTGAAGGAAGTTGACCACGAGTGGAACGACGGCGGCGCCTATGCGCTGCTCGGCCCTTCCGGCTGCGGCAAGACCACGCTGCTCAACATCATCTCGGGCCTGCTGCAGCCGTCGCACGGCCGCATCCTGTTCGACGGCAAGGATGTGACGAATCTTTCGACGCAGAGCCGCAACATCGCGCAGGTCTTCCAATTCCCGGTCATCTACGACACGATGACTGTCTACGACAATCTCGCCTTCCCCCTGCGCAACCGCGGCGTGGCGGAAGCCGATGTCGACCGGCGCGTCCGCGACATTCTCGAAATGATCGACCTTGCCGGCTGGGCCAAGCGCAAGGCGCAGGGGCTGACGGCTGACCAGAAGCAGAAGATTTCTCTCGGCCGCGGCCTGGTGCGCAACGACGTCAACGCCATTCTGTTCGACGAGCCGCTGACCGTCATCGATCCGCATATGAAATGGGTGCTTCGCTCGCAGCTGAAGCGGCTGCACAAGCAGTTCGGCTTCACCATGGTTTATGTCACCCACGACCAGACCGAAGCGCTGACTTTCGCCGAGAAGGTCGTCGTCATGTATGATGGCCAGATCGTTCAGATCGGCACGCCGGCCGAACTCTTCGAGCGCCCAAGCCACACCTTCGTCGGCTATTTCATCGGTTCGCCTGGTATGAACGTCATGCCGGCGCAGGTTAACGGCAGCGCGGTCAAGGTGGGGGACGAGGTGCTGACGCTCGATTACGCGCCGAAGACAGAAGGAAGTTCCAAGACCGAGCTCGGCATCCGCCCCGAATTCATCCGTCTCGGGCGGGAAGGCATGCCGGTCACCGTCACCAAGGTCGAGGATATCGGCCGGCAGAAGATCGTTCGCGCCCGCTTCGCCGGCCAGCCGATTGCTATCATCGTGCACGAGGATGCCGACATACCCGCCGATGCCCGCGTCACTTTCGATCCGTCCGCCATCAGCATTTACGCCGACAGCTGGCGTGTCGGCAGGGAGGCCTGAGCCATGCAGAAGACGTGGAATAATAAAGCCTGGTTTCTGGTCCTGCCGGTGCTGCTGCTTGTCGCCTTTTCGGCCGCCATCCCGCTGATGACCGTCGTCAATTATTCCGTCCAGGATACGTTCGGCAACAATGAGTTCTTCTGGGCCGGCACCGACTGGTTCGTCGAGACCCTACATTCCGACCGCTTCTGGGAAGCGCTCCAGCGCAATCTGCTCTTCTCCTTTATAATTCTGGCGCTGGAGATTCCGCTCGGCATCTTCATCGCGCTCAACATGCCGAAATCGGGCCTGGGCGTCCCCGTCTGCCTGGTGTTGATGGCGCTGCCGCTGCTCATTCCATGGAATGTCGTCGGCACCATCTGGCAGGTTTTCGGACGCGTCGATATCGGCTTGCTCGGCCACACGCTCGAAGCAATCGGACTTGATTACAACTATGTCCGCGATCCCGTCGACGCCTGGGTCACCGTCATCGTCATGGATGTCTGGCACTGGACGAGCCTCGTCGTGCTGCTCTGCTATGCCGGCCTCGTTTCGATCCCGGACGCCTATTATCAGGCCGCCAAGATCGACGGCGCCTCGCGCTGGTCCGTGTTCCGCTATATCCAGCTTCCGAAGATGAAGCGGGTGTTGCTGATCGCTGTGCTGCTGCGCTTCATGGACAGTTTCATGATCTATACCGAGCCCTTTGTCGTCACCGGCGGCGGTCCCGGCAACTCGACGACGTTCCTTTCCATCGATCTCGTGAAGATGGCTGTCGGCCAGTTCGATCTCGGCCCCGCCGCGGCGATGTCCATCATCTACTTCCTGATCATCCTGTTGCTGTCATGGATCTTCTACACGGTCATGACCAGCAGCGACGCCAACGCTTGAGAAAGGAGAGATCCCATGGGTTCGAGAATGAAATACAAGCCCGCAGGAAATCTCTCCTGGGTAGTCACGACGCTCTACATCCTTTTTCTGCTCCTGCCGATCTACTGGCTGATCAACATGAGCTTCAAGGAGAATGCCGAGATCACGGGCGCGTTCTCGCTGTGGCCGCAAAATCCGACGCTTCGGAACTACACCGTCATCTTCACCGATCCGTCCTGGTACAGCGGTTACATTAACTCCATCATCTACGTGGCGATGAACACGGTAATTTCAGTGCTCGCAGCGCTGCCGGCGGCCTACGCCTTTTCGCGTTACCGTTTCCTCGGCGACAAGCACCTGTTCTTCTGGCTGCTGACCAACCGTATGGCGCCGCCCGCCGTTTTCGCGCTGCCCTTCTTCCAGCTCTATTCGGCCTTCGGTCTCATCGACACGCATATCGCCGTGGCGCTTGCCCACTGCCTGTTCAACGTGCCGCTGGCGGTCTGGATCCTCGAAGGCTTCATGTCCGGCGTGCCGAAGGAGATCGACGAAACCGCCTACATCGACGGCTACTCCTTCCCGCGCTTCTTCGTGAAGATATTCATGCCGCTGATCGCAAGTGGGATCGGCGTCGCCGCCTTCTTCTGCTTCATGTTCTCCTGGGTCGAGCTGCTGCTTGCCCGCACGTTGACGACGACGGCGGCCAAGCCGATCTCGGCGATCATGACGCGCACGGTCTCCGCCTCCGGTATGGATTGGGGCGTGCTGGCGGCGGCCGGCGTGCTCACCATCATCCCCGGCGCGCTCGTCATCTATTTCGTCCGCAACTACATCGCCAAGGGCTTTGCCCTGGGCCGCGTCTGAGGAGGAGACCGCAATGACATTTTCCTGGATGGCATGGACGCTGCCGACGGCGCTGTTCTTCCTGACGATCCTGGCGCTTCTGATCGCGATGAGCGGCTGGGAATATTTTTCGCCGGGCGGCTCGCCGCGCACAGGCGTGCTGCGTTTCGAGACGACGCGCGGCGACCGGCTTTTCATTTCGCTGCTGGGCAGCGCTTTCATTCATCTTGCATGGCTTGGGCTCGCTGGGCCCAACCTGTGGTGGGCTCTTGCCATTTCCGTAGTCTACGCCATCGGCGTGTTCCGCTACGTGTGACGGCAAGGAGAAGACAGATGGCCGGGGTACTGGCCGCCTGAGACGTGACTGCAATCGCAAACCCTTGGGAGGATATTATGCGACGGCACTTATTGACGACGACAGCATGCTTGCTGCTGGCGATGACAGGTTCGGCCTATGCCGGCATGGACGAGGCGAAGACCTTCCTCGACAAGGAAGTCGGCGACCTCTCGACGCTTCCCCGCGCCGACCAGGAAAAGGAAATGCAGTGGTTCGTCGATGCAGCGAAACCCTTCGCCGGCATGGACATCAAGGTCGTTTCCGAAACGATCGCGACCCACGAATATGAATCCAAGGTGCTGGCCCCGGCTTTCACCGCCATCACCGGCATCAAGATCACCCATGACCTGATCGGCGAAGGCGATGTCGTGGAAAAGCTGCAGACTCAGATGCAGTCGGGCGAAAACATCTATGACGCCTACATCAACGATAGCGACCTGATTGGCACCCATTGGCGCTATCAGCAGGCCCGCTCGCTGACCGACTGGATGGCCAATGAAGGCAAGGACGTCACCAATCCGGGCATCGACATCGACGACTTCATCGGCAAGTCCTTCACCACGGCCCCGGACGGCAAGCTCTACCAGCTGCCGGACCAGCAGTTCGCGAACCTCTACTGGTTCCGCTACGACTGGTTCAATGACGAGAAGAACAAGGCGGACTTCAAGGCGAAGTACGGCTACGATCTCGGCGTGCCGGTCAACTGGTCGGCCTATGAGGACATCGCCGAGTTCTTCACGGGCCGCGAAGTCGACGGCAAGAAGGTCTATGGCCACATGGACTACGGCAAGAAGGACCCGTCGCTCGGCTGGCGCTTCACCGACGCCTGGTTGTCGATGGCCGGCAATGGCGACAAGGGCATCCCGAACGGCAAGCCGGTCGACGAATGGGGTATCAAGGTCGACGAGAACTCCCGTCCTGTCGGTTCGTGCGTCGCGCGCGGTGGCGACACCAACGGTCCGGCCGCGGTCTATTCCATCCAGAAGTATCTAGACTGGATGAAGGCCTATGCACCGGCTGCCGCTCAGGGTATGACCTTCTCCGAATCCGGGCCGGTCCCCTCGCAGGGCGAGATCGCGCAGCAGATGTTCACCTACACGGCCTTCACCGCCGACTTCGTCAAGGAAGGCCTGCCGGTCGTCAATGCGGACGGCACGCCTAAATGGCGCTTCGCACCGAGCCCGCATGGCGTCTACTGGAAGGACGGCATGAAGCTCGGCTATCAGGATGCCGGATCGTGGACGCTGATGAAGTCCACGCCAGACGATCGCGCCAAGGCCGCCTGGCTCTATGCCCAGTTCGTCACATCGAAGACCGTCGACGTGAAGAAGAGCCATGTCGGCCTGACCTTCATCCGCCAGTCCACGCTCGATCATAAGTCCTTTACCGACCGCGCACCGAAGCTCGGGGGCCTCGTCGAATTCTACCGTTCGCCGGCCCGCCTGCAGTGGTCGCCGACCGGTACGAACGTTCCTGACTATCCGAAGCTCGCGCAGCTCTGGTGGCAGGCGATTGGTGACGCCTCCTCCGGCGCCAAGACGGCTCAGGCAGCAATGGACTCGCTTTGCGCCGAACAGGAAAAGGTGCTGCAGCGCCTGGAACGCGCCAAGGTCCAGGGCGATATCGGTCCGAAGCTCGCCGAAGAGCACGATCTTGAATATTGGAACAAGGACGCCGTCGCGAAGGGCAACCTTGCACCGCAGCTGAAGATCGAAAACGAGAAGGACAAGCCGATCACTGTCAACTACGACGAACTCGTCAAGAGCTGGCAGAAGAACTAAGGCGGACCCTGCCGGAAGCGACGAGGCTTCCGGCCATCACTTCCCGCCACCGGCGATTAGCCGGTGGCACCCCACAATCTTTCTCTCACAAATTATCCGCGCCCTGCCGCCCGGCGGCAGGGACCGGTTTCGTGCGAGCTGGAGACGGTTATGAGCGGCTACATTCTTTCGATCGATCAAGGCACGACATCGTCGCGCGCGATCATCTTCGATGGCGACATGAAAATGGCCGGCTCGGCCCAGGCGGAAATCACCCAATATTATCCGCAGCCCGGCTGGGTGGAGCATGACGCCGCCGAAATCTGGCAGTCCGTCATCGATACCGTGCGAGGGGCAATCGCCGATGCCCGCTTGGACGCCGACGCAATCGCTGCGATCGGCATCACCAATCAGCGCGAGACGGCGGTCGTCTGGGATCGCCGCTCCGGAACACCGCTTCACCGCGCGATCGTCTGGCAGGATAGGCGCACGGCCGAAATGTGCGAGAGCCTGAAGGCCGACGGATATGAGAAGTTGTTCAGCGCCAAGACCGGCCTGCTGCTCGATCCCTATTTCTCAGGAACGAAGCTGCGCTGGCTGCTCGATAATGTGGATGGCCTGCGCGAAATGGCGGAGGCGGGCGAAGTCTGCTTCGGCACGATCGACAGTTGGCTGATCTACAAGCTGACTGATGGTCGCGTGCATGCCACCGATGCGACCAATGCGTCGCGGACGCTGCTCTACAATATCGACGACGGCGCGTGGGACGAGGAGCTTCTCGGCATTCTCGGCATCCCGGCCGTCATGCTTCCCGAGGTGAAGGAATGCGCCGATGATTTCGGCCAGGTGGACGAGGCGCTGTTCGGCGCCCCGCTCCCGATTCTCGGTGTGGCAGGCGACCAGCAGGCGGCGGCGGTGGGCAATGCCTGCTTCGAGCCAGGCATGATGAAATCCACTTACGGCACCGGCTGCTTTGCCCTGCTCAATACCGGCAGGGACCGTGTTTCCTCTTCCAACCGCATGCTGACGACGATTGCCTGCCGGCTCGACGGCGAAACGACCTATGCGCTCGAAGGCTCGATCTTCATCGCCGGTGCCGCCGTCCAATGGCTGCGCGATGGGCTCGGCATCATAAACCAGGCCTCCGAGGCGGGGGGGCTTGCGACCAAGGCCGACCCCGGACAGCAGGTCTATATCGTTCCCGCTTTCACCGGTCTCGGCGCGCCCTATTGGGACCCGGCCGCGCGCGGCGCAATTTTCGGCCTGACGCGCAACAGCGGCCCGGCGGAGTTTGCCCGCGCCGTGCTTGAATCCGTCGCCTATCAGACGCTCGACCTGCTGGTGGCCATGAAAAAGGACTGGGGCGCAAACCAGTTGGAAACCGTGCTGCGCGTGGATGGCGGCATGGCAGCGTCGGATTGGACGATGCAGTGCCTGGCGGACATCACCGGAAATCCCGTCGATCGCTCGGCGATCCGCGAGACGACGGCGCTCGGAGCCGCCTGGCTTGCCGGCTCGAAAGCCGGCATCTGGCCGGGCAAAGGGGAGTTTGCGCAGGCTTGGGCCTGCGATCGCCGCTTCAGCCCTTCGATGGAAGAGACCGAGCGGCAGGCCAAGATCATCGGTTGGAAGAATGCGGTGTCGCGGATGATCTCGGACACCTCGGCGGGCTGACCTATTCCGCGGATACTGCAGCTCTCACGCGCGGGTGGCGGCTTTCCTGTTGATGAAGCTCAGGGCGAGCACGACAAAAATCAGCGTGCCTGTCCCGACCTGCTGCCAGTAGAAATTCAAATCGGTCAGCAGGAGGCCGTTGGCGACGATGCTGAGCAGCAGCACGCCGAGGACGGTGCCGCTGACGTTCGGCCGCCCGAGCGGGCTGAGCGTCGTGCCGATAAAGGTCGCGCCGATGGCGTTCAGCAGGAAGGCGTTGCCAGAGGAGGGGATGTAGACGTTAACGGTCGCCGTCAGGATCAAGCCGGCGACAGCCGCGATCAACCCGACGATGACGAAGGTTGCGGCGATATGGGCCGATGCAGCGATGCCGGAATAGCGCACGACGGCCGGCTGGATGCCGATCGACAGGATGACGCGGCCGAAGCGCGTGCGGGCAAAGGCGACCGCGGCGGCGGCTATGATGAGGATTGCGGCCGCAAGCGGCACCGGAAAGCCGGCGATCGTGCCGTGGCCGAGAAAGCGGAAGGCTTCCGGCACACCGCTCGGCGGCAGGTAGACAGGGTTGCCGCAATTGGTCAGTAATTGCTGGGCACTGCGGCCGATGAACAGCGTGCCGAGCGTTGCAAGGAAGGGGGAGACGCCAATCCCTGAGATCAGCAGCGCGTTGACGGCACCGACGAGTGCTCCTGCCCCCAGCCCGGCAAGGGCCGCAATCGCCACCGGCTGACCCGCGAGGACCAGGGAGACGAAGGCGAAGCTGGCAAAATCCATCGCCGTTCCCAAAGAGAGATCGATCCCGCCCGAGGAGACGGCGAAGGTCATGGCGATCGATACGATGGCAAGCAGCGTGAAATTATTGACCAGGATGCTCTGAAGGTTGGCGAGCGTCAGAAACGTCGGCGTTGCCGCGGAGAAGATGGCGGACACCGCCACGAGCGCAAGGATCAGCCCGTAACGCACCACGCCGGCAGCGATGAGGCGTGGCAGGTCGTAGACGGCTGATGTCGAAGACTGAAGCGACATGATCAAGCCTCCTGTCGGCGCAACAGGGTGGTCGCGGAGACCACGAGCAGAATGAGCAAGCCCTGGACGCCGCTGACCAGCGTGCTCGAAATGTTGAGCAGCTGGAAGCCATTTGTGAGGAAACCGACCAGCAGGGCCGAGAGGAAGGTGCCGCTGATCGTGGGAACCAACCGGCGCGAAAAGACCGAGCCGAGCAGAGCGGTGACGACGACGGGCAACAGCATCTCCCCGGAGCCGGTCGTGCTGCCGCTCAGATAGGAGACGCTCAAGATACCGGCGATGCCGCCGGACACGCCGCTGGCGATGAATGCGCCGGCAAGCAGGCGGCGAAGTGGCAGGCCGGCGGCGCGCGCCGCATCCGGGAGCTCGCCGACGGCATAAAGGCGCAGGCCAAGCGGGGTATATTGGATGATGGCCGTTGCAAGTGCCGTGAAACCGAGAAGCGCGTAGGCAAGAACGGGCAGGCCTAGGGGACCGGACGCCGAAAGCGCCGAGAGGAAGGGCGTGGAGGCCGGCAGAACGGTATTCTGGGTCAGCACCAGTTCGAGGCCGGCGACGACATTCATCACCGCAAGTGTGGCCAGCAACGGCACGATGCCGGCATAGACGACGGCAATGGCATTGACCGTACCGATCAGCGCTCCGGTCCCGATCGCCGCCGAGATCGCCGCCCCGTCGCCGAAGCCGAGCTGGGTCAAGGTGGCGTAGACGGCGGCGCTGAGACCCATATTGGCCGCGAGCGAAAGATCGATGCCGCCGGTGACGACATTGGAGCCGCCGGCAATCAGAACGACGGTCAGTCCGATAGCGAGCACGCCGGAAATGGCGGATTGACCGAGCACGTTGCCGATATTTCCGACGCTAAGGAAGTAAGGCGCCGTGAGCGAGAAGACGATCAGAATGGCTGCAAAAACGATCAGTGATCCGAAGCGCAGCGCCGCAGCCGCGATGTTACCGGCCGGCCTGGGAGGCGGTACTATTGCCGAAAAGTCGGCAGGCGCGAATTCCACTTCAGCCGACATGGCGTTGTCCCTCCGACGATCCGGTCGATTCCGCCAGCACGGCATCCGCAGTAGTCTCCGACGAGATGAATTCCCGCACCACGCGACCGCGGAAGAGCACGAGGATGCGATCCGTGATGCCGATGAGTTCTGGCAGATCCGAAGACAGTACGATGACGCCGGCGCCCCGCGCCGCGAGTTCGCCGATGAGCGTGTAGATCTCGACTTTGGAGCCGATATCGACGCCGACCGTCGGCTCGTCGAGGAGATAGACCTCCGAGTGCCGGCTGAGCCACTTGGCAATCGCCACCTTCTGCTGGTTGCCGCCCGAGAGTGTACGCAAAAGCGCGTTCCGCCCGCTGGTCTTCACCTGAAGCCGCGTGAGCAGGGCATCGACTTCGCGCCGCTCGCGCTTGCGGTCGAGAAAGCCGAAACGCGAGAGGCGGCCGAGGCTTGGAAGACTGGTATTTTCCGCGACACTGAGATCGAGTGCAACGCCGTGGCGGCGGCGATCCTCCGGCACCAGCGCGACCTCATGGCCGGCCGCCTGCGTTGGATTGGTAAAACGGGCGGGTTTGCCGTTGATTTCGACGCGGCCGGAAGATGGCGTCTCCAGACCGAAGAGAGCACGCACCAGCTCTTTTGCGCCGGAGCCGAGCAGGCCGGTGAGGCCGAGCACCTCGCCGCGGCGAAGCGAGAAACTGATGTCGCTGTATTTTCCCGGCGCCGACAGCTGCTCGACCTTGAGCATCTCTTCGCCGGGCCTAACCTCAGGCTTCGGAAACATCTCCTTGATATCCCGCTCGACCATCAGCCGGGCGATCGCTGCGGCCGAAGTCTCGCCGATCGGCGCGGAAGTGACATCAAGCCCGTTGCGCAGCACCGTGACGTGGTCGCAGAGCTCCTCGATTTCGTTCAGGTAGTGCGAGATGTAGATTATGGTCACCCCTTCATCGCGCAGTCGGCGGATCAACCGGAAGAGGATATCGGCCTCGCGGCGCACCAGGGCCGCCGTCGGCTCATCGAAGACGAGCACCTTCGGCTGGTTGAGCAGGGCGCGGGTGATCTGCACGATCTGCTTTTCGGCGGTCGACAATTCGCCGATCAGGGCAGCGTTTGGCAAGCGGACGCCGAAATAGTCGTTGAGGATCTCGGAGGCGTGGCGCTGCATCAGCCGCCGGTCGAGGAAAGGCGTGCCCGGTATGCGCGGTTCCCGGCCGAGAAACAGCGCTTCGCTGACGGTGAAGGTCGGCACCAGCAGCCGGTCCTGGTGAATGAAGTAAATGCCGAGCTCTTCGGCAAGATGCGGCGTCAGCCTTTCGAACGTCTGTCCTTCGATCTCGATCCGCCCGTCATCCGGCTGATGGAGGCCGGCAAGCAGCTTGATCAGCGTCGACTTACCGGCGCCATTCTGCCCGACGAGACCATGGATGGTTCCGCGCTTGACGATCAGCGACGCTCCTGCCAACGCCTGTGCGCCGCCAAAACGTTTGACGATGCCTTCGAAGCGGATGATGTCGTCTCGCGCCGTCACCGGCTGCTTCAAGGAAATGGCAGTCATGCAATCCATCCCGACGTGGTGCCAATAGTGAGCGGTCCGGCACGGCCGGACCGTCCATCAGGCTGCGTCAGCCAATGCCGAGTTTCTTGGTGACTTCGCCGACATTCAGCTTGTTGGCCAGAAGTGCGGGAACGTAGGTCTCGCGCGGCAGCGTCTGGCCGGCGAGCAGCTTGGCGACGTTGCGGATGGCGGTGCGGCCGATTTCCGCTGGCTGCTGCGCGACATCGGCGCCAGCAGGCGAATTCGGATCTGCGATGAGCTGCAGCACTTCGGGGCTGCCATCGACGCCATAGGTGCGGATTTCGGTCCGCCCTGCTGCCGTCAGCGCCTGAGTCGCGCCGAGCTGGGGAATGTCCCAGGCCGACCAAATTGCCTTGATTGATCCCTTTTCCGGATATTTGTTGAGGATCGCCGTGATCTGGGTGAAAGCGTCCTGTACCGTATTCGGGATGACGTCGCGCAGTTCCGGCTGGAGGATCTTCACCTTCGGGAAATATTTGACGACGTTGACCAGCTGGTCGTAGCGGATTGCGCAGGGGGTCACGCCATAGAAGCCGTTGAAGACCACGATATTGCCTTCGCCGCCGATATCGGAGACGAGCTGCAGCGCTAGGTCTTTGCCGATGCCCCAATTGTCTGATGTGGTATTGTTGATCGAATTGGTTGAGCCGACGTCGACGGTCAGAACCGGGATGCCGGCATCACGCGCCTTCTTCAGCCAGGGATCGATGACGCTCAGCGTGCCGAGGATCTGAACGATCGCATCTGGCTTCTGAGCGATCAGCGTCTGGAGCTGCGAGACCAGCTTGCCGTCATTGCGCCCGGCATCGACGGCGATCGGCTCGCCGCCGAGGCGCTTCACCTCTTCTATCTGGGCATTGTAGGCCTGCAGGTCGAAGAAGTGATCGGTCCCGGTGGCGCTGATGGCAATGCGCTTGCCTTTCAGCGACAGCTCTTCGGCCGCAAAAACCGGCTTCTGCCCGATGAGCGAAGCACCGGCGAAGGCAACCCCGGCCGCGGCGGACAGTTTCAACAGGTCTCGTCTTCCGAGACTGCTTCCGGATTTTTCGATGGTCATTCCCACTCTCCAAATTGATGTTGTCTATAAATTAAGTGTACTAATAGGAATGGGGAGAAACGAATTTCCAAAAAGACCATCTCCGAGAAAAAGAGTGGATGGAGCAAAAGCGCATTCCTGGCTGCGGTTTGCCGTGGCCGGGAATGATTTCGGATGCCGCGCGCTGTTGAGAGCGATCCGATGGGTCTGCAGCCACCCGATCAGGAAGAAGCATGCATTGCATAATTCTTGCGCATGCGACCAAATTTGCTGATGATGAACGCCTGCCAGGTCGTGGTGCCGTGTGGCATGACAGCGGGCAGAAAATCACGATTTAAATGGGCACGGTCGGGTTTTATCCCACGACGTCGATATCCAGCGCGAAGCTTGGCTTCCATTTGGCGCGCAACTTGCCTCTTCCCTGCCAGGGAGAATGAAACAATGCCCGATATCGACCCGCAGATTTTCTCAATTAGCCGGCCATCCCTTGGAGGCTACAAGGCCTTCGTCCAACGCGACATGATTGTTGAGACCTATCGCAGCGCTGCGGGACAGATGGTTTCGAAGGGCTCGCTTCACAGAATCTCGATCAACCGTACGGCGCACGGAAAATATGCCTATCGGCTTGGAAGCGGGGCGTTCCGCAAAGTTGAAAGGCCGCCGTTCACCCTGGGATTTCAACCGGCTGCCACGGTCCTTGAAGTCGAGGGCGATGCGGCGGATTATATCTCGATCTTCCAGTCGCCTGCGCTCTACAGCAGCCTCGGGGGCTCTCGCTTCGATCCGGAGCATTGGGATAGTGATGCACTGAGCGCGACGACTGATCCGACAACGCTGCAGGTTGCACTTTCTCTTGCATTTGCAGTCGAGAAGACCGGGCGCGACGATCTGCTTTTGATGCAGCATCTGGGAATGGCACTTGCCTGTTGCGTTGTAAAACTGCTGGGCGCCAGACCTGAGGCCGGTGATCGTCCGCTGACATCGGAAAATCTCCGGCGCGTGATCGATTACATCGAGAACCTGCTTGGCAAATCCGATCTGAGTGTGGAGGAGCTGGCCGGTGTGGCCCATATGAGCCCCTTTCACTTCAGCAGGGAATTTAAACGGGCGGCGGGCGTGGCGCCGCATCGCTTCGTCCTCGAACGCAGGATCGAGCGCGCGCGACTTTATCTCGCCGATGGCAAGGAGACGCTTGCAAGCATCGCTTACGCTACAGGCTTTTCCAGCCAGGCGCATTTCTCCAGCGTCTTTCGCCGCCTGATGGGGGCGACACCGAAGGAATACCGGCGTTCGGTCCGTCTTTGAGTCGGCGCCCGCGGACGGCGAATCAGCAATTTTGCGAAAGATAATCGCACGAATTTGAAATCCCTTGAGGCTGTTGTCTGCGAGGCTTTTCCCATCAGGAGGCCTGTATGACCGCTTTTGCCCAAATCAATCCGATTACCGACATCTGTTTTTTGGTCGAGGATATCGAAAGAGCGTCTGCCTTCTATGTCGAGCGGCTTGGCTTCAGACCGCGCCGCCGAGCTCTCGGCTTTGCCGATTTCAAAGGCGCGGGTGTGACGCTGGCGCTCTGGGAGATCGCGCATATCGCCGAGAATACCGGTGTCTCAAGCCGCCGGGCTCCTCCGGGCGTGCACAAGGCCTGCGCGGCCATCGAGCTTGCCTCGCCAGAGCAGGTCGATGCTGCCTATGCGGAGCTGAAAGCCGCCGGCGTGCTCTTCCACGCGCCGCCGCAGAATTACGTCTGGAATGCGCGATGCTGCTATTTCGCCGACCCGGACGACAATCTCTGGGAGATCTATGCGTGGTCGGAAGGCGGCCCGGTCGGCGACATCGACTCGCGGTAACCAGCATAGCGGCCCAGCCAGCCGTTCGGCAAACCAACAAGGGGAAGGTAAGCAAATGAACGGGTATGACAAACAAATCATGGTCGGCAGGCGTAGCGTCCTGAAGGGTGGAGCCTTCGCCCTCGCCGCGGCGACGGCGGGGATCAGCGTGTTCGTACCGCGTCATTCGAACGCCGCCGCATCCAAAGTCGTCATCAAATACGATTGGTTGATGAGCAATGGACAGATCGGCGATATCGTTGCCGCCAAGCAAGGCCTGTTTGAGGCCGAGGGTCTCGACGTCGAGTTCTCCCCTGGAGGTCCCAATTCGGCAACGGTGCCGCCTGTGATCACGGGTGATGCGCAGCTCGGTCAATTCTCGGATTCGGCGCAGCTTCTTCTTGCCCGGTCATCCGGCGTGCCGATCAAGATCTTCGCCTGCGGTTTCCGCACGGCGCCTTTCGCCTTCTATTCGCTGCCCAAGGCGCCGATCCGCACCGTCAAGGATATGGTCGGCAAGCGTATCGGCATCCAGCCGACGGCCCGTTACGTGCTCGATGCCATCCTGCTGAAGAACAATATCGATCCCTCGAGCCTGGCCATTTCCAATATTGGGTTCGACATGACGCCGCTGCTGACCGGCCAGGTCGATGCGGTCACCGGATGGATCACCAACACGCAGGCCCTTTCCGTCATCGGCCCCGACCGCATCGATCTGATGATGAAGCACACGGGCCTGCCATCCTACGCCAATGTCTATTTCGCCACCGACGATGCCGTGAACGGCCACGCCGAGACGCTGGCAAAGGTGCTGCGTGCCGTCGCCAAGGGTTGGGCCTGGACGCATGAACATCCCGAGGAGGCGGTCAAATTGACGGTGGCGGCCTATCCGCAGCTCGATCTTGCCGCAGAACTGAAGACAGTGCCGCGCATATTGTCGCTGAGCTTCGACGCAGAGACCGGCAGGGACGGCTGGGGCAGCTTCGATCCAGCCGCTCTCGCCGAGCAGATTTCCGTCTACGACAAGATCGGCCAGTTCAAGAGCGGCGCGCCGAAGCTGGAGGATTGCTATACGACTGAGATATTGGATATGACGGCGGGTGACCGCCCAAAGATTGCGTGAGAGCGGATTTGCCTGAAGCAGTGGCCATCGAAACCAAGAATCTGGCGATCGGCTATGCCGGCGCCGTCCAGACAACCCGCATTCTTTCCGGCGTCGACCTCAGCGTCGGCAGGGGCGAGTTTCTGACCATTCTCGGCCCTTCCGGTTGCGGCAAGTCGACCTTCTTGCGTGCGTTGGCAGATCTTCTTCCGCCCCTTGACGGGCGGTTGTCGGTGCTCGGCAGGACTGCCTCGGAGGCGCGCCGGGGGCGCGAGGTCGCCTTCGTCTTTCAGGACGCAACGCTGTTACCCTGGCGGACCGTGCGGGAGAATGTCGCGCTGCCGCTGCAGGTGGGGAAGAAGAGCATCTCGCGATCGGTCGATGCGCGCCCCGACCATTGGATCGAGCTGGTCGGCCTGTCGCATCTGGCCGACCGCTATCCGCATCAATTGTCCGGCGGACAACGCCAGCGCGTCGCCATAGCGCGCGCGCTTCAATGCGAGCCGGATATCCTGCTCATGGACGAACCCTTCGGTGCGCTCGACGAAATCACCCGCGAACGACTGAACGATGAGCTTCTTGACGTCTGGCGCCGGACCGGCACGACCATCCTGTTCGTAACCCACAGCGTCGTCGAGGCGATCTATCTCGGCGGACGCGTGCTGGTCCTGGCCGCCAATCCGGGCCGCGTCCAGGCGCTGATCGACCTAAAACCGCTGAAAGACGAGCGCGGCCTCTGTCGGCGCGAGAGCCTCGATGTCCAGGAGACCGCCGCCCATCTGCGAGGATTGCTGCAGGAGGGGAGTGCGGCTGCATGACGCACCGTCCGTTGTCCCTCACAGAGGCAATCGGCCTTCCCATTATCGGCGCCTTTTCGCTGCTCCTAGCCTGGCAATGGCTGGTACCGGCGCTCGGTGTTCCCAGTTATATCGTTCCAACGCCGCTGGCGATCATGCGTACGCTTGGCATCGAATGGCGCTTCATGCTGTCGAACGCCGTCCCGACGTGGGGCGAGGCGGGCCTCGGCTTTCTCCTGGGCAATAGTCTCGCCGTAATACTGGCGGTTGCCTTTGTCTATAATCCGCGGTTCCAGGCCGCCTATTTTCCCGTTGTCCTGCTCTTCAACACGATTCCGGTGCTGGCGCTCGCGCCGATCATCATTCTCATCTTTGGCCTCGGCATGCTACCCAAGGTCATTATCGCCGCTCTCATATGCTTCTTCCCAACCCTGGTGAATACCGCCCGGGGCCTCAATCTGGCTACTGTAAGCGAGCTTGAGCTGATGCATGTTCTTTCGGCGAGTGGGTGGGAAACGTTCTGGCGCCTGCGCGCGCCACGGTCCGCCCCATTGCTGTTTGCATCGCTGCGCATTTCGGCAACCACCTGTGTGATCGGCGCGATCGTTGGGGAGTGGATCGGCTCTAACCAGGGGCTGGGCGCTGTCATCATTCAGTCGACGTTCAACTATCAGGCGGAAAGGCTCTTTGCCGCCGTCGTGCTCGCTTCTCTCTCCGGCATCGTCTTTTTTGCCGTTGTTGCCCAGATCGAGCGGATTTTCCGTTGGCTGCATCAGGGGCAAAGCTGAGGCCCCGGCACGAGCGAACGCCGCCTGGGCAAACGGGAGCCGGCCGGAACGGCGGCGGCGCGGCAATCCGCCGCTATCGAAGATAAGCCGGATCGGCGCTATTGAACATTGGCTCACTTGAGACCAAATATAACCTCAAGTGAAAAGGACCCATGATTATGGTGGGATTTGCTGTCGTGGCCGATGTTCTGGGACTGCCCGCCCGGGAGCCGGCATCACGTTCGGCCTTCGGCCTGCTCTCCAGTATCGAGGAAGGATTGCCGGTCAAGGCGCTCGATCGCATGGCCCTGCTTCTGGCGCCTGATGATATCCAGTTCAAATACCGCCTCGTTCCGAAGGCCACCTACGAGCGGCGCAAGTCCAAGCATCGGCTCTCCTCCGACGAGGGCATAAAGCTCGCCCGTGTCGCGCGAGTCTGGAGCCTGGCGTTGGACGTCTGGCAGACCGAAGACGAGGCGCGTAATTTTCTATTTCGGCCGCATGCGATGCTGGAGGACAGGCGGCCGATCGACCTCGTTATCCAGAGCGAAATCGGCGGCGAACTCGTTCTCGATATCCTCGGAAGCCTGAAATACGGCAGCGCTGCGTGAGCGCGCAACGCCTGGACCGCACGCTGACATCCGTCCGCATCGGTGATCCTGACGGAACCTATCCGATCTTCGACGCCACTGGCTCGACCATTGCGCCGGGGCGGTGGAATACGGCAGGCAGCCCGATCATCTATACGAGCGAACACTATTCGACGGCGCTTCTCGAAAAGCTCGTCCATGGCAGCGGGCGGCTGCCGCCCAACCAGCACTATGTTACCATCACCATACCGCGCGGGGTCAGCTACGAGGTTTTCTCCGAGCCCGCGCTGCCGGGCTGGGACAGCATGCCGGCAGCCGTCAGCCAGGAATTCGGTGAAGGCTGGTGTCAGGAGAAGCGTAGCGCCATCCTGCTGGTGCCGAGCGTCGTCGCCCGCGTCGACCGCAACGTTCTGATCAATCCGGCGCATCCGGAATTCGCCTCGATCACGGCGAGTCTACACGAGCCTGTCTTCTGGGATCGTCGTCTGTTCGGGATTTAACGCGGCAACCGCGAATGTTTCCCGCGGGTGCGTCCGGATCAGGTCCTTTGGCGCGGCGAGCGCGCCATCAGCCGGGCATAGGCAATAGCCGACAGCATGTTGACGTGATTTGCTTTGCCGGTGCCAGCGATATCGAAGGCGGTGCCGTGATCGACCGAGACGCGGTCGATCGGCAGGCCGAGCGAGACGTTGACGGCCGTCTCGAAGGCGACCAGCTTGATCGGGATATGGCCCTGATCGTGATACTGGGCGATGACCAGGTCGAAGGCGCCGTTATAGGCGCGTGCGAAGACTGTGTCGGCGGAGATCGGGCCGACAACGTCAATGCCCTTTGCCTGCGCTTGCTCGACGGCCGGCGCCAGGAATTCCATGTCCTCGGTGCCGAACAGGCCATTCTCGCCGCAATGCGGATTGAGGCCGGCGACGGCAATGCGCGCTTTCTTGCCGAGGCGGAGGAAATGTCTGTGGCCGGCTTCGATGGTCGCCAGCACGCGCTCTGTCTTGGCGCGTTCGATCGCGCCCTTCAGCGAGATATGGGTCGAGACGTGAATGGTATTCAGCCGTTCGGAGGCGAGCAGCATGAACGAGCTCTTTGAGCCTGTGAGGTGCGCGAGAAGCCCGGTATGGCCGTCATGGTGATGGCCGGCAAGGTTCATCGCTTCCTTGTTGATCGGGGCGGTGACGATGACATCGGCTTGTCCCGACATGGCGAGGTCTACGGCGCGGGTGATGTAGCGCACCGAGGCATCGCCGGCGACGGGGCTGACTTTGCCGATTTCGGGTAGAGCGGCGCCGAGCGGGACTTCGTCGACTGCGATCGTATTTCCGTCCTCAGAGGCGGAGGGGCCGAAACCCAGGCCGACGCCGGTCGCGCGTGCTGCCCGTTCCAGTGCTTCGCCATTGCCGACGATGACGAAGTCGCGTCGCTCATCTGTTGGCAATGCCGCCAGTGCCTTCACGATCACCTCCGGGCCAACGCCAGCTGGATCGCCGAGGGTTACTGCAACTTTTGCATTTCTGTCCATCGGTCAGTTCCTCTTGAAAGCGCGGCCTCAATAGGCTGCTTCGTAGATCGAGCGTATGTCAGTGCGCGTCAACTCGCGCGGATTATTATCCAGGAGCCTGCGGATGGCGAAAGCGTCGTCGGCCATGGCGTCGAGATCGTTTTTAGCCACGCCGAGGCCGGACAAGGTCATCTCGATGCCGAGCTCGGCGCAGAACGCGTAGGCCGCATCGAAAACCGATTTTACGGTTTCGGACGTGTCGTAACCGAGCGCCTCCATGATCGCCTTCGTCTTTTCCGGCACGGCCGGCGTGTTGAAAGCAAGAACATGTGGGAAGATCAGCGCATTTGCGGCTCCATGCGCGACATGCCACCGGGTGCCAAGCGGGTAGGCGAGGGCATGGCCGCCCGCCGTATTGACCGGACCGAGGCAGAAACCGCCATAGAGGGATGCAAGCGAAAGGCCGGCGCGGGCTTCGGCATCCGAGCCGTCGCGGACGGCTCGCGGAAGATATTTGCCGACAAGCCGCGTTCCTTCGATCGCGTACATGTCAATCATTGGATGCGCCTTTCGATTGGTGAAGGCCTCAACGCAGTGTGCCATCGCATCGACGCCGGTTGCGGCAGTGGTGCGGGCCGGGACGGAAAAAGTCAGCGACGGATCGATGACGGCGATATCGGCGAGCATATGAAGGCTCTCGACCGCAAGTTTCGCCTTAGTTTCGGGATCGGTGACCAGCGCGCGAATGCCGGCCTCGCTGCCCGTGCCCGATGTCGTCGGCACTTGGGCGAGCGCTGCTTTTCTCGATCCCTGAACCTTGTTCGGGCCAACAACTTCGCGAAGTGTCTGCTCAGAGCCGGCAAGCACGGCAGCGAGCTTGGCAAGATCCATGGCGCTGCCGCCGCCGAAGCCGACGATCAGATCTGCTTGCGCAGCTTCGGCCGCTGCAAGCACCTTGTCGAGATTCGCAATATCCGGCTCGGGCGTCACATCCGAAAAAATCGAAACCTCGCCATCCAGCCGCAAGACATCTATGCGTGCGGCATTGAAGGCGTCCGAGATAACCAGCGTTCTGGAATAGCCCTTGCTGGTGGCCCAGGCCCCGAGCCGCCCGGCGGCCCCAACACCGAATTCAATCAGATGTGGCCGAACAACGGTAACAGGTGAATCCAAGCTGACCATATTAGGTCCTCCGAGCGTGACGGTCAGGGCCGCCAACGATTTACATTTGTTACGCCGCCGATAGCGAGACCCAGCCTTGGTCTTTCCTGCTTGACGAACAGGTCCGTCGCAACGTACCGGTGCTTTCGCAAACTGCTCGGCGCGCTTACCAACCCACCTTGCGAAGGGTTCGTCCGAGGTCCGCACGGAAGCGCCGATTTCGCAGACCGCCGCTTGCCACACTTCTCCCTATTGCACTGCGCTCTATGCAATGGACCCCAATGGAAGACGGACATATTTGATGGCGCGCCGGTAATAGGTATAGGCGACGTGAAGCGCGCCGTCCGGCCCTTGGGTGATTGAGGGATAGGAGAATTCGCGGTTCAGCAGGTCTTTCGAGTTGTTGCTCAAACAGTATCCGTCGCCTGTGTCCAGGTCGAGCTTACGCTCGAAGTGCGCACCTTCATCGATGGACACTGCGAGGCTTAACGGCGCGCGCGGAACACCCCATACCGCTTTTCTGGCGGTTGCAACGGAAGTCTCCGAAACAGGCGCACCGGTAGCTTCCACCTCGTCATAAAGTGATTGGCGTCGGGCGTCATGGGAAGCAGCGCTGCTGTGGTTGTAAACCATCGCGATCCTTCGGTCTCGGAGATTTATGGCCTGGATCGAGGAATTGTTGTTGGGCAAATCGATCGGCTTTGGCGTGCTCCAGGTTTCGCCCTGATTTGTAGACAAAGAAGAGTGGATATTCTCCGCATAGCGATCACGGAAGAAGGCGACCATCCTGTCGTCTTCGAGCGGCACGATATTCATGTGAACCGCGCCCAGACTGTTGTCTATCTCTTTAGTCTGCCAAGTTTTTCCTCCATCGCCTGAGATCATAACGCCTGCCGTGTCCGCGTCGCCACTCCAGCGCCGACCGGGCAGGCTGCCGCAGCGAAAGATAGGAAGCAGCCATTCACCCTTACCATTGACCACAATCTGCTGGCGTACGAAGGTGCCAGGCAGGTCGCAAAGGATTGAGGGCGGAGCAAAACTCTTTCCGCCATCCTGCGAGACCCGGCATTTGACAACTGCGCCGTCCTGATCGCCAGATGTCTGGGAAGTATAGAGCAACCAGACCCGACCATCCGGCGCATTGAAAATCAAGGGATTCTGCTCGGACCTTGCCGGATCGTCAGACATCTTCTCCGGTTCGGTCCAGCGCTCTGCATCGGGTGCCAGCCGCGACATGTAAATCGAGATGTCGCCCATGCCTTCCATTGTACCGCCGAACCAGACGCACGTAAGCGTGCCATCGGCCAGAAAAGCGAGATTGGCAGCGTGGTTCTGAACGCAGGGGGAGGGTAGATAAGCATCAAAGCGGCCGGTCTGCGCGATATTTGCCCTAAGGACACCGTCCATCAGCGACGGAACTTCTTCGGGTTTTAGGCCTGTCGATTGCATGTTACCTCCTTAAGGCAGTTTTGCGTAACGGTCGGCGAGCGCCGCATATTCAGCATCATTGAGTGGTACGAGCGGCGGGCGTGTGCGCCGCCAACCGACGTTGCCGGTCTTCAGGCCGATCATGGCCTTGATCGTCGGGATTTGGACATAGGAGTTCGACAGGGTACGGAAGGCATTGATGCGTGCCTGCGCGGTCTCGACTTCTACGCTCCTTGTCGCGTCATGAACGTTGTCGTAAACGGTGCGCAGCGAATCGGCGACGAGGTTCGAGGTGGCGGTAACGCAACCGGCGCCGCCCGCCTTCAGCAGCGGCAGCAGCAGCGGATCTGCGCCGCAGAGTACAGAGAAGCCGGGGCAGGCTGCTACGATCGCCTGCATATTGTTGAAATCGCCTGCAGAATCCTTGATGCCGACGACTGTTTCCGGGAATGCTTCGACCAGCCGGCTGATAAGCGAAATGGAAAGTGGAACGCCCGAAACCTGCGGAATATGATAGAGTATCACCTGAAGCCTGCTATCGCCGATCTTCTCCAGAATCTGCGCATAGGCGGCGAAAAGCCCTTCGTCGGACACGCCCTTGTAGTAGGAGGGCGGTAGCATAACCACTCTGGAAACGCCGAGCGAAAGCGCATGCTTCGTCAGTTCGACTGTCTCGGGAATGGCGACGACGCCGGTGCCCGGCAAGAGCTTATCGGCGGAAATGCCGGCTTCAAGAGCCGCTTCGAGGATTGTGCGGCGTTCGGTGAGAGAGAAGGAGTTGGCTTCGCCTGTCGTTCCGAGCAGTGCCACTCCGTGGCATCCTTCTTCGATCAGCCGCTGGCAATGTTCAGTAAAGATTGCGAGATCGGGGCTGCCATCGGCGTTGAGAGGGGTGGCTGCGGCGCTGTAGACGCCTGTAATCTTGTAATTGTTCAAGACATCCTCCTCGTCGAACTGGGCCTTCCTGGCATGTTCCTCGCCCTTGTATTCATCTGAGTGTTGCCTGGTTGTCAATCTGACAAATTCTGCTTTTGCTTTGTTTATGCAGCAAGTGCCTGAATACAATAGATAAAAATTTTCGTTTCGTCGACATGGCGGCTTTATACAAGATTTTTCATTGACATGTTTACATTATGAAGTGATTGTCTGAGCTCTGCCGCGCAGCTTCGGGGAGGTCTTTCGAAAGGGCGCGCTATTTGCCAGGAGGAGCAAATGACATTTGGTAATGAGCAAGATTTTTCGCAGATTTCCCGTCGTAACGCGCTCAAGCTCGGGCTTGCGGCCGGCGTCGGCTTCTCGCTCTTCGGTGCGAGCGCTCGCATCGTCATGGCGCAGGACGGTCAGGTCCTGAAGGCTATCAACCCAGCCTTCGACCAGGATTGGTCGCCATTGCGCGGCGGCGGCAGAACCTTCCGTTGGAACTCGTTCTGGTGGGCGTCGCCAATGTATTTCGACGCCGAGGGCAAAATCCAACCCTACGTCTTCACGAGCTGGGACTCGCCGGACAAGAAGGTGTGGACGTTCAAAATCAACCCGAAGGCAGTTTTTTCCGATGGCAGCAAAATCACCTCGGCCGATGTCAAAGGCTCGTGGGAGGTTTGCACCATGCCCAGCACCAAAAACCAGCGCGTCGATCAGGTGTTGAGCAAGGTTGCCGGTTATAAGGAAGTCTCCGCCGGCTCCGCAAACGAGTTGACCGGCGTTTCGACGCCTGATGAATCCACTGTCGTCTGCACGCTGGCGGAAGCCGACCCCATCTTCTTCATGCGCCTTGCCAACCACATTGTGCCGATCACCAAAGCTGCCCAGTCGCGCGGCAACGATGGTGAGGAAGTGGCCGACTGGTACAAGGCTGACAATGGTGCCGTCTATTCCGGACCCTTTAAGCTGACCGCGCTCGATATCGACGCCGGCACGGTGACTTTCGAGCCCAACGAGAATTTCTTCGGGCCGAAGCCGAAGCTCGCCCGTGTTGAGATCAGCTCGATCGAAGACAATGTCACCGCGACCTCACTTATCGCATCCGGCGAATACAACGTTCATACCGAGCTCGTCACTTCGACGATCATTCAGGATCTCGGTCCGGAATTTTCTGCCGGTCCGATCATCCCAACCAGCCAGCATTTCTGGTTCAATACTTCTCGCGCACCGATGGACGATCCCAAGGTTCGCCAGGCCCTGATCATGGCGGTCGATCGCGACGGCCTGTTCAAGGCGTCTTATCCGGACGGTCCACACAAGAAGGCCGACCAGATCCTGAACTCGGTTCCGGGTGCCGACAATTCCGGCTTCGAGCCCTATCCTTATGACCCGGCGGCGGCCAAGAAGCTGCTTGCTGAATCAAGCTATGGCGGACCGGATCGTCTTCCCAAGCTTATGTTTGTCGGGATTTCGGGGCCGGCCATCCAGGCTGCTGCGCAGTTCATCGCCGAACAATGGCGACAGAACCTTGGCATAACGTCTGTCGACATGAAGCCACAGCAGGATGGCGGACCGAACCAGAACGCGGTGCAGATTTTGCGAGATGACGTCGGCACACGCGTTCCCGATGCCGCCTCCTATCTCACCGGCTGCATCGCCTCGACCTCGTCCCACGCCCAGAACAAACTCGGCAACTACAAGAACGATAAGGTAGACAGCCTGCTTGCAGAAGCTGCAACCAAGGCTGTCGACGATCCGGATCGCGTGAGGCTCGCGCAGGAAGCCCAGAAGGCGTTCCGCGACGATTGGGTGTTTATTCCGTGGTATTCTCAGGCCATGTCCCGCTGGGCGAGCAAGGAGGTCAAGGCCATGGAGAAGAACCTCGACTGGCAGGTCGTCGCTCCCTGGGACGTATCGATCGGCTGATTCGGAGTTTTAGCCAATTCTCGATAGCTCAAGCAACCGCGCGAAGGCCGCGAGGTCTTCGCGCAAGTTCAAGAAGGGTAAGCGCGATCCGCACAGCTTGCGGAAAACGCTCCTGATAAAAGGTGGGAGGTGGTCTTGCTACGTTATGTGCTCACGCGGTTTGCCATCTGGATTCCGTCCGTTCTGGTCGTGATGATGGCCGTTTACGCGATGGCTTTTTACGGTGCGGGCGATCCGATCAAACTGATCTTTCTTCGTGCGCCGGGCGACGTCGCTTATAATCCGGAGCGTATCGAAGCGATCCGAGAAAGTGCTGGCCTCAACAATCCTTTCATCGAACAGTTCGGCTATTACGTCTGGAACTTGCTGCACGGTCAGTTCGGCAACTCGCTGATGTCGGGCCGTTCCGTCTGGGCAATGGTTTCGGCCGCTGCACCCGTTTCCTTCAAGCTGGCGCTCTGTTCCATCATCCTGACGACTGTCGTTGCGATCCCGCTCGGCATGGTCGCTGCCCTGAACCAGAACAACCGCGTCGACTACACGATCACCGGTACCGCGCTTTTCCTCTGGGCGATCCCGGCCTATGTAGCTGGTCCGCTGCTGATGGTCGGTCTCATCGTGCTGCTGCCGATGATCAGGGTGCCCTATGGCTGGGGCGGCGTCTTTGACGTGCGTATCATTCTGCCACTGGTCGTGCTTTCCTTCCAGCCGATCGCGCTCATCGTGCGCCAGACGCGCGCCGCAGTCATCGAGGTGCTTTCGGAGGACTTCGTGCGGACGGCGCGGGCCAAGGGCGTTCCTGAGATAGTCGTGGCCTTGCGCCACATCCTGCGCCCGGTGCTGACGCCCGTTGTGACCCAGCTGGGTCTGATCATGATCGCCATTGTCAACGGGGCGATCTTCGTGGAGCTTGTTTTCGGTCTTCCAGGTCTCGGGCGCCTGACGGTGCAGGCACTCACCAATTCCGATTATCCTGTCATCCTGGCGATTACCCTGATCGGGTCGTTCCTTGTCATGGCATCGAACCTCCTGGTCGATGTGCTCTATCCGCTGCTTGATCCGCGCGCTAACGATGCAAGAAGGAGCCGCTGACCATGTCCGCCATCCCCCTCTCTCCCGTCGCACCTCAGGAAGAAGCGCCCGTCAGCCTGTGGCGTGACGCGTGGTACCGCCTGAAGCGCAACAAGCTTGCGATCTTCGGCCTGATCGTTGTTGCCATCCTCGCCTTGACCGCGATCTTCGGTCCTTACCTGACGCCCTACGACTATCTAACGCAGGATCTGCAGGCGAGAAACGCTGCTCCTTCGCTGCACCACCCGTTCGGCACCGACGATCTCGGCCGCGACGTCTTCAGTCGCATCGTCTTCGGTACGCGCACGGCCTTCCTCGTCGCAGTCATCGTCACCGTCATCGCGGTCTTCATCGGCACGGTGCTCGGCGCCGTCGCCGGCTTTTTCGGCAATCCTTTCGACCAGGTCATCATGTGGCTGACGGATGTGACGATGTCGGTTCCGAATCTACTTCTCGTCGTCGTCATCAATGCATCGCTGAAGACGCCCATCACTAGGTGGATGGAGGCGCAGTATCTTGCGACGCTCAACCCCTTCTACCGACAGACGATCTGGGTGGATTTCATCCTGGTCTTCGGATCGATGGCGCTGATCTCCTGGCCGCCCTATGCACGCCTCGTGCGCGCTCAGGTGCTGTCGATCCGCAGCCGTCCTTATATCACGGCCGCCCAGGCGCTCGGCCTATCGAACTGGATCATCATCAAGCGCTACGTCGTGCCGAATGCGATTGGACCTCTGATCGTCTCGGTCAGCGCCGGCCTCGGCACAGCGATGGTGCTGGAAAGCGCCTTCAGCTTCCTCGGTGTGGGCGTCAATCCCCCGACGCCAAGCTGGGGCAACATGATCTCGGACGGCCTGCGCGTCTGGCAGCATTATCCGCATCTTCTTGCCGCTCCGGCGGCGGTGCTCGGCCTCGCTTCGGTTGCCTTCAGCTTCCTCGGCGATGGCCTTAATGACGCACTCAATCCGCGAGGCGGCAAATGATGAACGCGACAAGCAATGAACGTCTGCTGGACGTGAAGGATCTTACCATCGAGATCGATTCGCGCCGCGGCCCCGCCGTCGTCGTCGATGGCATAGATCTCTACGTCAACAAGGGTGAAACGCTCGGCGTTGTCGGTGAATCCGGCTGCGGCAAGAGCCTGACCATGCTCAGTCTGATGCGGCTGCTGCCAAACAAGATCAAGGTGACCAAGGGCTCGGCCAAGTTTGATGGACGCGACTTGCGGAATATGTCGAACAGCGAGCTGCGCAAGGTGCGCGGCGGCGATATCGGTTTCGTCTTCCAGGACCCGATGACCTCGCTCAATCCGGTCATGCGTGTCGGCGACCAGATCTGCGAGCCGCTGATCTATCATCGCAAGATGAAAAAGGCCGAGGCCCGAGTCCGCGCTGTCGAACTCCTGCGGCTCGTCGGCATTCCCGGGCCCGAAGAGCGCCTACAGGCGTTTCCGCACGAGCTTTCCGGCGGAATGCGCCAGCGCGTGATGATCGCGATCGGCCTTGCCTGCAATCCCAAACTCCTCATCGCCGACGAGCCGACGACGGCGCTCGACGTTACCATTCAGGCCCAGATCGTCGATCTCGTGAAGGATCTGCGCGCCAAACTCGGCATGTCGGTCGTCTGGATCACCCATGATCTGGCGCTGATCGCCGGCCTCGTCGACCGCGTCGCCGTGCTCTATGCCGGTACGGTCGTCGAGGACGCGCCCGTCGACGAACTCTACGCCCGCCCGAGCCATCCCTATACGCGGGGTCTGCTGTCCTCGATCCCGAAATTGTCGGATCCGCCGGCAAGCCGGCTGAGCTCGATCGGGGGCACGCCGCCGGAGCCCGGCCGCCGGCCGAAGGGCTGCCCCTTTGCGCCGCGCTGCCCGCTCGCTGAGACGATCTGTCACGAGAAGGTGCCGAGGCTCGAACCTTTGAGCGGCAGCAGCAAACATCGCGCCGCCTGTTTCGTCGTCCAGAGAATGCAGGAGGCCGCGTGATGACTGCTCAACCGCTGCTCAGGGTCGAAAACCTGGTCAAGCATTTCCACGTCAAGCTCGGTGCTTTCGGCGAACGCTCGGCGACTGTCTATGCGCTCGACAACGTCGATCTCGACATCATGGAAGGCGAGACGCTGAGCCTCGTCGGCGAATCCGGCTGCGGCAAATCGACGACAGGCTTCACCATCCTCAACCTCTACAAGGCGACCAGTGGCAAGGTCGTCTACAAGGGCCAGGATCTGGCAAGCCTCGACGAGAAGCAGATGCGGCCCTTCCGCCGCGACCTGCAGATCGTCTTCCAGGATCCTTATTCGACGCTCAATCCGCGCATGACCGTGGGCGAAGCGATCGGCGAGCCGATCCTCTTTCATAAGCTCTGCACCAAGGCCGAGCTGAAGGAGAGGGTGGCGACGCTGCTCACGGACGTCGGTCTGCCAAAGCAATTTGCCCAGCGCTATCCGCACGAACTTTCCGGCGGCCAGCGGCAGCGCGTCGTCATTGCGCGTGCGCTCGCCTGTCAGCCGAAATTCATCGTCTGCGACGAGGCGATCTCCGCGCTCGACGTGTCGATCCAGGCGCAGATCATCAACCTCCTGCTCGATCTGCAGGAAAAATACGGGCTGACCTACCTCTTCATCGCCCATGATCTAGCGGTCGTGCGCCATATCAGCACCCGCGTCGGCGTCATGTACCTCGGGCGGCTTGCCGAACTCGCGACCCGCGAGGAGCTCTTCGACAACCCGCTGCATCCCTACACCAAGGCGCTGCTGTCGGCCGTTCCGGAGACCGATCCGGAACTCGAGCGCACCCGTCAGCGCCAGATCCTGCAGGGCGACGTGCCGAGCCCGCTGAACCCGCCGTCGGGCTGCCGTTTCCACACCCGCTGCCCGATCGCCATGGATGTCTGCAGCAGGGTTATTCCCGCCTGGAAGGAGGCCCGGCCCGGCCACCTCGTCGCCTGCCACGCCGTCAACCCGGGCCAGATCGCATGACACTGCAGGCCGCGATCATCGCCGACGATCTGACGGGCGCGCTGGATACCGGCACGCCCTTCGTCGCGGCCGGCCTTTCGGTCGCTGTCGCCGTCGATGTCGGGGCAGCGCAGGATGCGGTCGCCACCGGCTGTGAGGTCGTCGTCATCAACACCGCCTCTCGTGCCCTTGGTGCGCGCGAAGCCGCCGAAAGGGTGCGATCGGTGGCCAAGGTGTTTCGCGACATGAAGCCGGCAGTCGTCATGAAGAAGATCGACTCCCGGCTGAAGGGCAATGTCGCGGCGGAAAGCCTGGCGCTCGCGGATGTGTTCGGTCTGAAGAATATCCTTGTGGCGCCCGCCATTCCCGATCAGGAGCGCCTGACCTACCGGGGCTGTGTCGTTGGCCGAGGGATCAACAAGCCGCTGCCAGTTGCCGATCTGTTCGAGGGCCTCGCGGACAATGTCGTCGTTGCCGATGCCGAGGACGATGCTGATCTCGATCAGATCGTCGAGGGTCATGTCTGGCTGACGACGCTCGGCGTCGGTGCGCGCGGCCTCGGTGCGGCATTCGCCCGGCAGCTCGGCGGAAGCGGGCGACGGCCGACAACGGAATTTACCGCCACTCCGCGCACGCTGTTCGCCTTCGGCTCGCGCGATCCGATCACGGCCGTCCAGATGAACCGGCTCGAAGCCTCGGGCGCCTTGCGCATGGTAGTGGATGCGCCGATGGGGCAGATCGAATGCGGGGAGGGCTTGGCGCTGCCGGTGCTGTTGCGCTGCACCGGCAATATGACGGCGGATGCGGCACTTGTTGCCCGTGATTTTGCGGCGGGCGTCAAAACGCTGATCGACGATACGAGGCCCGAGATGCTGATGCTTGGCGGCGGCGATACGGCGCTTGCAGTTTTCCAGGCGCTTGATGTGAGGGTGCTCACGCCACAGGGCGAGATCGAGGCCGGCATTCCGTGGTTCGATGTCATGGCCGCCGATGGGCGGCATTTTCGGTGTGCCGTCAAGTCGGGGGGCTTCGGCAAGCCCGATAGTTTGTTAAAACTGGTTCTTCGGAATCAGGCGGCATGAGATACCGTCGGGGAGAATGACGTGGTTGAAGCGAATGGCGAATCTTTGAACGCGGAAGCCGGCCCGCCGGGCAAGCCCGAGCGCGGCAAGGCCGTCAAGCTGGTCGATCGTGTTTTCGACCAGCTGCTCGAGCGGATCCGCGGCGGAAACTATCCGCCGGATTCACGTCTTCCCGGCGAACATGAACTTGCCTCGATGCTCGGAGTTTCCCGACCGATCGTGCGCGACGCGCTGGGGCGTCTGCGCGATCAAGGCATCGTCTACGCCCGGCAGGGGGCCGGCACCTTCGTCAGCGCCCATGGATCGCCGACAGCACAGCTTGCCTATTCGCCTGTTAAAACCATTGCCGATATTCAGCGCTGCTACGAATTCCGCCTGACCATCGAACCGGCGGCCGCTTATTTCGCCGCAAAGCGCCGCAATGAGCAGGCGATCCAGAAGATCGCCAGCGCCCTTGCCGACCTGCGCGAGGCGACCAGCCATCAGCTGCACCGCACCGACGCCGACTTCATCTTCCATCGCGCCGTGACCGAGGCTGCCAACAACCACTATTACACAGCCTCCATCGATGCGCTGAAGGCGCATATCGCCGTCGGCATGCATCTCCATGGCCTTTCCCTGCTCGGCCCGCGCCAAGGGTTGGAACAGGTCTATGAGGAGCATAACGCCATCTACAAGGCGATCGCCGATGGCCGGGCTGATGATGCACAACGGTTGATGAAGGCACATCTCGAAGGCTCCCGCGACCGTCTGTTCGAGGGCAGGGTGCTGGATCTTTCCTTCTGAGACGCCTTCGGGGCTGACTAAACAATTCGTACCGGTGAGACAATCTCGCCAGCTACCGCCGCGAGAGGATGCCGGCAAAGAGCTGGCGGAAGGTACCGGCAATGACGCCCCCCTCATGCGGGTCCCCCGTCATCAAGGCCGAGGTGAGGTTCCGCATCTGCTCGAAGGTGATGTGCGGCGGCAGAGGCGGCACTTCGGGGTCGGTCTTCACCTCGAGGATGACGGGGCATTCGGCCGTCAGGGCTTCTTCCCACGCGGCGCCGAGCCTATCCGGATGGTCGACGAAAATGCCGCGCAACCCGATGAGCTCGGCGAACTTGTGGTAGGCTACGTCGGGAATGGACTGCGACGCCTGGAATTTCGGATCGCCCTCCATCACCCGCTGCTCCCACGTCACCTGGTTCAGATCCTGATTGTTGAAGACGCAAATGACGAAAGTCGGATCGGCCCAGTCCTTCCAGTATTTGGCAACGGTGATCATCTCGGCGAGATTGTTCATCTGCATGGCCCCGTCGCCGACCAGGCCGACAACGGGGCGATCGGGATGAGCGAATTTCGCTGCGATCGCATAGGGGACGGCAGCTCCCATCGATGCGAGTCCGCCGGAGAGCGATGCCTTCACGCCGCGGCGCATCTTCAGGTCCCGGGCATACCAATTCGCGCAGGAGCCGGAATCGCAGGTGACGACGGCGTTTGTCGGCAGCCGCGGCGAAAGTTCGCTGACCACACGCTGCGGATTGATCGGGTTGGCGTCGACGTTGGCGCGCTCGTCCAGGGTCTTCCACCAGGCGGCGACGTCTTTCTGGATCGTTTGCCGCCAGCTGCGGTCCGGATTTTCCTGCAACAGGGGCAGCAGCGCCCGCAGCGTTTCGGCCGCATCGCCGGTCAGGTTGAGTTCCATGGGATAGCGCAGCGACAGCATATCGGGATTGATGTCGATCTGCACGCCGCGCGCCCGGCCTTCCTCCGGCAGGAATTCGGAATAGGGAAAACCGGAGCCGATCATCAGCAGGGTGTCGCAGTCCCGCATGAGGTTCCATGACGGTTCTGTCCCGAGAAGGCCGATCGAACCCGTCACCCACGGCAGGTCGTCCGGCAGCGCGGCCTTGCCGAGCAGGGCTTTGGCAGCGCCCGCCTGGAGGCGGTCTGCAACGGCAATGACCTCGTCCGTGGCGTTGAGCGCGCCGGCACCGACAAGGATCGCCACTTTCTTTCCGGCGTTCAGAATATCGGCCGCAGCCTGAAGATCGTCTCCGTGCGGAAAAACCCTTGGCGGCCGGTAACCTGGGCCTGAATGCACGGTGCCGTGCTTTCGCGCAGGCTCCTCATAGGGCATTTCCTGCAGGTCATTCGGCAGAATGATCGCTGTCACCGTCCGGTTCGCGAGTGCGATGCGAACCGCGCGGTCGATCAGATGGCGCACCTGCGCCGGAGCCGAAGCCTGCTGCACGAAATCGCTCGCGACATCCTTGAAAAGGGCGGCAAGATCGAGCTCCTGCTGGTAATGTCCGCCGAGCGCACGGCGCGCCTGCTGGCCGACGATGGCGAGAACAGGCTGATGGTCCATTCGAGCGTCGTAGAGACCGGTGATCAGATGGGTGGCGCCAGGTCCCGACGTTGCGATGCAGACGCCGAGTTCGCCTGAGAACTTCGCATAGGCGGCTGCCATGAAAGCCGCCATTTCCTCGTGTCGTGCCTGGATGAACTCCATCTTGTCGGATGCGCGATGGAGCGCCCCGAAGACGCCGTTGATGCCGTCTCCGGGATAGCCGAACATACGCCGCACACCCCATTCGCCAAGCCGTGCCACAAGGAAATCGCCGACAGTTCTCGCCATGGATCAGTTCTCCTGGGACGTGTGGGATCAGCTGAAGCAGATCTGATCAAGCCGCAGTTTCGGTGCCGGACCTATCGATGCGGCCCGGTCTGCTTCAGCTGGGTGTTTGATACCTGAGGCGACCCCAGGAAGGATCCCATTCGACGTCCTCGACAAGTTCGACGAAGACCGGCCGGCCGCTGTTGCCTCTATGGGATTCTGCCAGCTTGAATGCCGCTTCGGGTTCCATTTCTTCGCCGGGGAATACCGTGTCGTCCACGTCGGTTTCCGCGACCTTGCGGACATATCCCCGGATCTGGTCGCCCGATCGATAGAGTTTGATGATCAGCGACCCCGCGGGCGCGGTGTCTGGGGAATATCGGCAGTATTCCCGACCGCCTTGCGCCGGGTCGATCGTGTCGTCACCCGCTCGATACCAATGTGCAAGGTCCTGACCTTCCGGGCGTCCCTCGCTTTCCCAAATACGGTAGGCGCGGATCCTTCTTGTCTCGTCATCGATCATGCTTGCCTCCCGGCGGGCCTCATGATCACCTTGACCATGCGGTCTGGCCGTTCACTTGTTGAGCTCTTCGGCCATCTGGAGATGATGTTCCAGAGCGGGGCGCGTGCTTGCAGCCCATGCCTTCAATTCGGGATTGTCCCCTTCGTCGCCATAGCGCTTGAAGAGATCGACCGCGTCCTCATGGGCAGATTCCTGGTCGGAGCGATATTGCTTGTTGAAATCGGCTCCTTGCAGGCTGTTCAGCTTGTCGAGCATACTCTGCTGATCCGACGTCATGGCGCTCGGAAGCGCTGCCTTGACCTTGCCGCCGGAAACCAATGCCTTCAGTTCCTCGCTGGTCTTCTGATGGTCGGTTAGCATCTGCTGCGCAAAGGCCTTCGTCGCATCGTCGCCACGCTCGATCGCAAGCTTGCTGGAGGCGATTTCGAACATGTCGCTTGCGGCTGCTTCCTTGACGAAATCTTCCGTTTTCGGCGGCACGCCGATCAGGGAATTGACCCCTGTCTTTTCGGCAGCCGATTGCGCGAAGGCCGGGACGGCAAGCGCGAGTGCGAGCGAGGCGATAACAAAGCGTTTCATAAGGATCTCCTGGGTTGATGATCGCTAAACTTGCGGACCGGCGCAGAGTTCCCGCCTTATCGCGTCGATGGTGATCGCGGCTCGATCGGCGAAGGCTCTACAACCCGAAGGGAAAAGTTTCCTGATCCGATGTTCCGGGCTCCGGCGCCGTGAGCGGTGAAAGCGGCCGGGTTTCATCAAACCAGAGAAATGCATCATATTGCCGCGACAGCGATGTCGACATGTAATGGCTCATCCGTTCCGTCTCCGGCCGGTAGATGACGCCGATGAACCGCTGAAGCCGCTGTTCGACCAGGCTTGCATGCAATTCCTCATCGGCCGCGAGGTCGAGGAGAAATCGCGGCTTTCCGGAATCGTGACAGAGACGCTCGTAGCTCTGCGGCAGTGATGGATTGACTTGCTTCTTCTCGGCCTGTCCGTCCCAGTCGCTTGCCGCAATCACCTCGCCGGAATGGGTTCCCAGTCCGATAAGGCTGGTCAGTCCATCGAAACGCTGCCGGCACAGCTGGCCAAGGTTCAGCTCGTCGCGGGCGGTTGCCATATCGGTGTAGCGGGCATCGCCAATATGCGAGTTATGCGCCCAAATGATGACCTTCGCAGTCGGACCGTGAAAGTCGAGGAGATGCTCGACTGTATCCGCCATGTAGGTGTCGCGCAGATTCCACGCATGAGAACCGCCGTAATACATGACCCGGTAATACCGCTCGGCTGCGGCAAGCAACCGTGCCGACTGGGCGGCGTCCAGGAAATCGTGACCATCCGAGGCGGCGTCGTCCAGGGATCGCGAAAGCAGCTCCGTGCATTGCTTCAGCACCGCCTCCTCGCATGATCGATAGGCATCGGTAAGCACGGCCCGGCCGTAGGTCGCAGGATCGCTCTGCCAGGGGCTGAGGCAGCCATAGCGCTCCCTGGCAATCCTGGCGGTTTCCGGGCTGACATTTTCGAGATAGTTGAGAACCGAGCGGATCGATCCCGACATGTTGTAGAGATCCAGGCCGTAGAACCGGATCGGGTCGTCGCGCAAAGCCTTGCGACGTTCGTTATCCCCCTTCAGCCAGCCGAGGAATTGCGAAAATTCTCGGTTCCTCCACATCCACCTGGGAAAGCGGCTGAACGGCTGATCGCCTTTTGACGCCTGGCCATTTATCCAGCGGTCGACCGCCGCGGCGTCCGGCCAATCCGCTTCGACCGCCACCATGTTGAACCCATGATGTTCGATCAGGTAACGGCTGATGGCTGCGCGTGCCTCGTAGAATTCGGCCGTGCCATGGGTGGATTCACCAAGCAGAACGATGCGGCTTTCGCCAAACCGATCGAAAAGGGCGGCAAAGCTCCGGTCGTCGACCGAGGGAAATTCTTCCGCCACGGCCGCGATGAGTTTGCAAGGTGTTTCCTCCATACTCGATGAGGGGGCCGTCGCCGTATACATCGGATGTGCGGCAGTCCAGGCATCTTCGCCGATCAGAGGGACGAAAAAGACGCCGCCGAGATCTTCCTCCTCGAAGGTGGTCGCCCCGGTGCGCGTGATGCGTTTCAGGCGTTGCTCGTCACCGCGGCCCACCGGGATGATAAGCCGCCCGCCGAGATCCAGCTGCTCCTTCAAGGCGACCGGGACCTCGGGTGCGCCCGCCGAAACGACGATGGCATCGAAAGGAGCGGCTTTGGCCCAGCCCTTGCTGCCGTCGCCGACCCGGACGTCGATGTTGCGGTATCCGAGCTTCTCGAATCGCTCCCGGGCCTGAAGCGCCAGCCTTTCATGCCGTTCGATGGAATAGACGTGTCTTGCGATCCGGCTGATGAGGGCCGAGGCGTAGCCGGAGCCGGTTCCGACCTCCAGGACTTTGTCGCCCGCGTCCAGATCGGCCTTTTCGATCATCAGGGCGACGATGAAAGGCTGCGAGATTGTCTGACCCTCGCCAATCGATAGCGGCGCATCCTCGTAGGCGAATTCCTCGAAGCCGGGGTCGACGAATTTTTCGCGCGGCACCATCCTCATCGCCCTGGTGACGCTTCGATCGCGAATGCCGCGACGCACGACATGATGTTCCACCATGTGGTCTCGGATACGGGTCATATCCATGGGGTCACCTCCACTCACGAGGAGAACAGCTGAAAGCAGGTGGTTGTTCCCACGGCAATGGGGCGGTCGCCCGTTAGGGCTCACGCTGGTTTGCCGGCATTGGCTTGCTGGGCAACCGGACTGCCGAGCCCGTCAGCGCGGCATTGATTTCCTGCGCGCGTCTGAGATGATCGCGCACGGTTGGCGGCATCGACGCCGCCAGATTTGCATCTCGGCGTCTTCGCCGGGGGAGATTTCTCCCTCTCCTCCGCTCGCAGCCGGCATCCCAACCGTACGCAAGGTCAAATGTTCCGCACGAATTTCCTAATCGCGTTCTTTCTCGACCGGTATGTCTTACCGCCGATCCTCTCGGCTCAGGGGCAAATCTGGTCAAGCTCGGAGGGCCTCATCTGACGGGGGCGACGGTTCCCTGGCTATTATACCGGGAAGAGCAGGAGGCGGTGTGATCGCTCTTTTGCCCGGTCTGTCGGTGGAACTTAGTATGAGAAGCGAAGTTGGACAGGCATCAGCAAAGAGGCGCCAGTGTCCACCAACCCACTTATCAGCGAACCGGTCGAAGATTTCGTCTCTCGCCTTGAGGCGATGACTGACGACGAATTGTTCGTGATCATGAATGATCTGGAAAAAGCGAGCGAGACTGCCAAAGGCGGCGCAGCAGAGGAGATTCTTGCCCGGATCGCTTTGACCGAAAGCGAGATCGAGCGGCGTTATCCCGGCCGATTGCTCGCACCCTATCGCGACTGGAAGCAAAGACAACCGCTCCTGTAAGCGCTCGCGATATCATGTGAAAGGAAGCTTCGATGAGCAGTTCTGAGACAACGACGGATCACAAGAAAATCCGCAAATGGGCGGAGGAAAGGGACGGCAGGCCGGCGGCTATCCGGACCCGCGGCAAGGGCGGCGTTCTCCGGATCGACTTCGGAGAAAAGGAAGAGGAATTCGACGAGATCGACTGGGACGAATTCTTCAAGATCTTCGACGAAAACAAGCTCGCCTTTCTCTATCAGGACAAGACCAAGGACGGAAAGACGAGCCGCTTCAATAAATTCGTAGAGCGTGATTGAGCGCTCGACCTCATCCCCTCGACCGCTGCCGTAATCACGGCGGCGATCGGCCGTTTAGGGACACTCTTGTCTATTTTGTTCCTGAGCCGGGCTTTGCAATCTTTGCATGCTGGCGGGCGAGCACGCTTGCCGGCGTGACGTTGGCAACGGCTGCCTGCAGTTTGTTCTTCCAGCCGCTGACGACATCGCCTTCGCCATCCATCATCGCGTCATAGCCTATGCGCGCGACTTCGCCGGCGTCGTCCTTCTCCGCCTGGCCGATCGCCGTATCCACAAGACCGGCTCGTCTGAAGAATTCGGTTTCCGTCGCCCCCGGCATGAGGCAGCTGACGGTGACCCCGGAATCCTTCAGCTCTTCGCGCAAGGCGAAGGAGAAGCTGTTGATGAAGGCCTTGGTACCGTTATAGACGGCCTGGTAGGAGCCCGGCATGAATCCGGCGATCGAGCCTGTCAGCAGGATGCGGCCCGCGCCGCGGCTGCGCATCTGGTTGCCGATCTGATGGATCAGATAGATCGTTCCGGTGATGTTGGTATCGACGACTTTGCGTGCCTCGTTGAAATTACGGTCGAGGAAAGCTTCGCCGATGCCGCGGCCGGCATTGGCCATCAGCAGATCGACCGAACGGCCGCTGGCGGTGATGCGCTCGGTCAGACGATCGACACCTTCGAGCGTCGATAGGTCGGCTTCGACAGCATCGACGGAAGTGCCGAACTCCTTGAGATTCGCGGCTGCCTGATTGATGCGCTCCTCGTCGGCGGCAATGATGAGATCATAGCCGTCCTCGGCCGCGCACTTCGCCAGCTCGTAGCCGATGCCGGTGGAAGCGCCGGTGACGACGGCCAGGCCCTTGCCTGGTTCATGATGAGCCATCATGTTTCTCCTTAAGGTTTGAGAACGACCTTGATGCATCCGTCCTGCTTGTCGCGAAATGTCTTGTAGAGAGCCGGACCGTCGTCCAGCGAGCCGCGATGGGTGATGACGAAGGAGGGGTCGATGTCGCCCTTTTCAATACGCTCCATCAGGATCGGCAAATAATGTTGAACCGGCGTCTGGGCCATCTTGAAAGTCAGGCCCCGGTTGATTGCCGAACCCATCGGGATCTTGTCGAGAAAACCGCCATAGACGCCGACGATCGAGACCGTGCCGAAGTTGCGGCAGCAGTGGATGGCCTGACGCAGCACATGCGGCCTGTCCGTTCCCATGAACAAGGCGACCTTGATGCGGTCGAGGCGCGAATCCCAGCTGGCAGCCGCCTCGGCTTCGGTTCCGACGGCGTCGATGCAGGCATCCGCACCGCGACCGTCAGTCAGTTCCATGATCTGGTCGTAGACGTCCTTGTCCATGAAATCGAGGGTGATGGCGCCGGCCGCCTGCGCGAGCGCCATCCGTTCGGGCACCGCATCGATGGCGATCACCCGTTCGGCGCCAAGCAGGAAGGCCGAGCGTATCGCCATCTGGCCGACCGGGCCGCAGCCCCAGATCGCAATCGTATCGCCGGGCTGGATGTTGCAGAAATCGGCCGCCATATAGCCGGTCGGAAAAATATCGGAGAGGAAGAGCACCTGTTCGTCGGAAAGTCCGGCCGGCACCTTGATCGGCCCGACATCGGCATAGGGCACGCGCAGATATTCCGCCTGTCCGCCGGCATAGCCGCCGAGCAGATGCGAGTAGCCGAACAGGCCCGCAGGCGAATTGCCCCAGAGTTTCGCGACCTTCGCTCGATCGGGATTGGAACGCTCGCAGCCGGAATAGAAGCCCCGCTTGCAGAAGAAGCATTCGCCGCAGGAAATGGTGAAGGGCACGACGACCCGGTCGCCGACCTTGAGATTGGTATTGTCCTTGCCGACCTCCACCACTTCGCCCATGGTCTCATGACCCATGACGTCGCCGCTGTGCATCTCCGGCATGACGCCGTCATAGAGATGCAGATCCGATCCGCAGATCGCGCACGCCGTGACCTTTATGATGGCATCGCGCCCGTCCTCGATCTGCGGATCGGGAACGCTGTCACAGCGGATGTCATGCTTGCCGTGCCACGTCAGAGCTTTCACGATGGTTCTCCCTTGCCGGTCGCCAGCCCATCGGCCCGAAGAATCGGAATCGATTTTCGGTAAGCCCGATGCGCAGGTTCAAGATGTTAGATCGAACGCCCGAAAGGACGCGCAGCGCTCTAATGGCGCTTCAACCTCGGCTTCGGAGAAATGTTCCCAGCGATGCAGGGCTTTTCATCATGGCGGATTCTTCGGGGGAACCCGGGACTATGCAGTGAGTTCACTCAAAAGGGTCGCAACGTTTTAAGGAGAAAATCATGACCTCCCCCAAACATGCCAAGACCAGGAAGCCAAGCGATAGAGACCTTACCGACGACCCGGGCATCAGCCGTTCGCGTGGTATCGTTTCGCCGCCGGATGACGAAGCGATGCGGGCCGAAAACACCATCGAAGGCGATACAGCCAACGATGCGACGCCCCAAGGCGGCGTGGATCCACGTCACCGGGGACGCACCAATAAATAGTCGTGACACTCGGCCTATCAGAGTTCGAGCAACGCGTAAGTTTTGCCGGTGGGCTTCTCTATATGGGCCGCGACATTGTAGACAGGGGCGCCGCCCGGCGTCCGGCCCTGATAGGATCCCCGATGGGCATGACCATGTACGACCGCACTCACGCGGAAGCGGTCGATTGTTTCCGCCAGCCGTGAAGAGCCGAGAAACGGGTAAATTTCCAGGGGCTCGCCGGCCACTGTTTCGGCGATCGGCGCGTAGTGCAGCACGACGAGGGAGCGATCGGATCGGACCTGGCGCATCGCGTTTTCCAGGCGCATCGACTCCTCGACGCTTTCTGCGACCATCGCCTTGATCGCCGGCTCGCCGAAGGAGCCGAGCATATGGCGCCCGAAGCCGCCGGCAAAGCCCTTGACGCCGACGAAGCCGACGCCGGCGACCTCGGCCGCCTGGCCGTTGAGCAACTTCACACCGGCATCCGTCAGGACCCGGCAGACGTCATCGACCTGCCCGCTCTCGTGATCATGGTTTCCGAGGACGGCGACTGTCGGTACCGTGCAATGGCGCAGATCGCTCGCAAGCAGTTCGGCTTCCCTGGGTTTGCCGAGATCGGTGAGGTCGCCAGCGATGACGAGAACGTCGGCCACGGAGGAAACCTCCGCGAACAGATCCTTGTAGGACTTGGCGCCGTCCTCCGTCACATGAAGATCGGCCACCGCCGCAACTCTCACGCTCTTTCGCTGGTCATCCATTGAGCTTCTCCTAATCTCCTCGCAGTTCACCTTCGCCGCCGACATCGGCAAAACCCCATTCCTTCACGTCGATTTCGAAATCGACACGGGAATACATCCGGCCGCGGCATATTTTCATTTGCGGAAGCGGCAACTCCTGCTGCGCTTTGAGCCGGTCCAGAAGCTCTTCGAGCAGCCACTGCGGAATCTTGTCTCGCTCGGTCGGGTAGATCCACCTGAAATTGAGGAGATGGATAAGAAGGACCTCCCAGTGAACTTCGAGATAACCCAGCAACTTCCGCCAATCGATGGAGTCATGTGCCTTCAGAATGATGTGTGCGATATCGGCGCCGTCATAGCGGTGGCGCAGTTGGACAAAGCATTTCGACCAGACCAGCTCGGTTGGGCTGACGATCCTGACCGTGTGGCCGCACATCTTGACCCTGCGCGCATCCTCGAACCAGTCGTCCCCGACCGGCATCGTTCCGTTGGAAGAGGCAAAGATGACATCGAAGAAATGGTTGCCCTTCAAGACCTTTCCGAGCCAGCGCTCGTCTTCGACTTCGACCGTGTAACCCTTCGATTTGAAATGGCCGAGGATGCGCGCGTAGTCGCCCGCTTTGCAAAAAATGTCGAAATCCTTCGTCTGGCGGGAAATGCCTGTATACGCGCAGACAGCGTAGGTGCCGGCGACCAGGAACGGGATCTGCGATCCGACGAGTTCTCGGACGACTTGGGTCACGAACGGCTCGGCGTCTGGATCGATGAGCTCCGGAACCGCCTTCACTTTCATGAGCGTATTGTTGTTCTTATGTCTTTCGGCACTTTCAGCGGTCATCGTCGATCCCAGTAATTGATACGCAAAGCAACACCTGGATGGCTTCTATGTTCCGCCGCGCCCGTCCGAGCGATGAACCTGGGTAATCGCAGGGGCCGACGAAAGCTCCCGAATCATCCGGAACTTCGCTACCGGCGCGTCGTTTGGACCATGACAAGCATCGCAGAAACGTTCTCAAGATCTGAACGGAGGATGTCATGGACAAGCGAGCGAAAATATCGACTGGCACCAACGCCAGGCCCAGAAACGAGACCATTGCTGGAAGCGGCCCCGGCATTCCCGATGATAGCGGTCGGATGGTTGAGGTGCCGGATGCGGAAGCAAGACGTCTGAAAGCGTCTCTGCTACGCGATCGGCTCGATGAGCTCAGGGAGAAGCTCGATGAGGAGATCGAGCTTCCGCAAAGGGGTGCGCCATGAGCGAAGTCCGGAAAGGCGGACCCATTCCGTCGGGAATGAGCCACGATAACTCCAAACCGCCGCGGCGCATGATGATATTCGTCATCACCATCTTCCTGATCGCCTGCCTTGTCGCACTCGCATTCACGTGGATGAGGCATCCCGGCGAACCGGACGAGAAATCACCGACTGCGACGACGGAGCAGACACGATGAGCGAGGGGAATAAGGATCCTGTCCAGCGGCAATCGTCGTCTTCCGTGGGCAAGCGCACGAGGCTGAATGCCGGCAGAATAGCGCTGATCCTGGTCGGCACGGTCGCCGTCGTCGCATTCACCCTTTATGCGACAATTGTTCTCTACGGGCTCGTCAAGGGCTCGTGACCGATCATCCGCCGGCGCCGTAGATGCCGTCGATCGCCTCCGCGACTGCGATGAAGTTTTCGCAGGCGGAGTCGTAGCGCTGGCCTCCCGCGAGCTTTCTCGCCCAATCCACGGCTGCCCGTCCGCCCCAATCATCGGGGGGTAGGGCTAGAGTTTCGCTCGAAGTGCCGGACATCCGGACGGCCGTAAAATCGTAGAAGGAGCCTTCGACGTTCCTGAAGGAGGCGCCTCCATCGGTTCCGAAGAAATCAGCGCCGATCTCGGCGTCGCAGCCGGCGTTGAGCCGCCAGGAACATGTCAGCCGGATGATTTCGCCGCCGGAGAGCGTCAGCGTCGCGGCCGCAAAATCTTCGACCTGGCCCTTGGTTTCAAGCCTTTTCCCACCCGCTCTCAATGCGCTCGTTACATTGGTGACGGAGGGAAAATCGAGGCACCACAAAGCCAGATCGATGAGGTGGACCCCGAGATCGATAACGCAACCGCCGCCGGACTGGTTCTTGTCGTAAAACCAGGGCTTGTCAGGGCCATAGGCGTTGTGGAAGGTCAGATCGGCCGCAAAGATCTTGCCAAGAGCGTTAGAGCGAACGAGCTGACGGATCCGCTGCATGCCCTGCGTGTGCCGATAGGAAAGGTCGACGCCAAGCAGCCGGTCGGCTGTTCTGGAAGCGTCGACGACGGCCCTGACCTCGGACGCGGTCCGGCCAAGCGGCTTTTGGCAGAAGACGGCTAAGCCTGCCCCGAGGGAGCGGATGGACTGTTCGGCATGTGTCGCGCTCGGTGTCGCGATCACAATTCCGTCGAGTTCCTGGTCGAACAATCCCTCCAGATCGGCCACGATCCTGGCATCGGGGGCCAGCGCCAGGGCCTCTCGCGCCATGTCTGTGGAAGGGTCGGCGATGGCGACGGCTTCGGCAAGGCCGCTGTCGAGGATCGCTTTCATCCGATGCCGGCCGATCCACCCCACGCCGAGAAAGCCGAGCTTCAGCGGTTTGGCGGTCGCCGCTTTTTCTTCGGAAACCAACCCGTTCATGAATATTGCACCAGAGCCTTGAGAAAACCATCCGGCCGGTCGCGCGTCGAGTTGAGGGCGTCGTCCAGCCTTTCCAGCGGATAGATGTGCGTGTAAAGCGGCTGCGGATCGATCCTGCCCTGGCGCACGGCTTCTATGGCGTCGCGAATACCCTTGATATAGATGGCTGGGTCGCGCTCGTGAGCGTTGATCACGTCGAGCCCGCGCCAGTTCCAAAGCTGCATGTTGATCTGGCGGGGGCCATCCTGGTGATAACCGGCTATAATCAGTCGCCCACGTTCCTTTGTCAGCTCGCCCGCCAGGTCGAGCGGCCATTGTTTGCCGACGGCCTCGATGACGCGGTCGCAGAATTTGCCGCCGGTGAGTGTTTTGACGCGTTCGATGATGCGCCAATGATCGTCCATGGGAATCGTCTCGGCCGCTCCCATTTCTCTGGCTACCTCGAGGGAATAGGGCCGGCGCGAGATGGCAATCACCCTGGCGCCCGCAGCCGCGGCAAGCCTGGTGAGGAGGGCGCCTAAGAACCCGATGCCGATGATGGCGACTGTCTGGCCGCTTTCGATGTTGCTGCGGCTGAAGATGTTCATCGCGCATCCGAGCGGTTCGCCGGGAAAGGGCTTGCCGTCCAGCTCCTTCGGCAGCGCTGCGACCATCGAAGCATCGGCGATGTCGTGCGTGGCGTAGGCGTGATAGGAAAGAGCGGCAACCCGCTCTCCCACCCGAAGCCCCGTGACATCGGCGCCTATGGCGTCGACAATGCCCCAGCCCTCGTGACCTAATCCACCCGCCTCGGTTGGGAACGTCATCCAGTCCGGTCCGGCCCAGGGTGTGAGGTTGGAGGCGCAGACGCCGCATCCTTCCAGTTTCACCCGGACCTGGCCCGGACCGGGTTCCGGTATGGGACGGGTCTCGACCGAGATATGTCCGGGCCCGGTGACGATAGCAGCCCGCATGAGCCCGGTCTTCTGGCTCGCCGCAATGTCCATGAGATGTCCTCCAATGTGGCAATCCTAGAACAACCGGCCTCCCGAAGAGTTCCGATAGCGGTCAAAGAAGTCATAGATGATGAAGTCAATAAAGATGTCATTGAAGAAGGAACTTTTCCATCCGCGTTCGGTTCGACGCCTATCTCCGAAGCAAATTATTCAACCGGACGGATCTCATAATGACGATTTTGATAACTGGCGGATGCGGCTTCATTGGTCGCCACGTTGCTGAAGAACTTCTGAAAAATGGCTATGGCGTGCGCATTCTCGATGCGCTGATCGATCAGGTGCATGCCGATGCCGAAGTCAGTGTGCCGGATGGAGCCGAAATTATCCAAGGCGATGTCAGAGACAAGGATGCAGTGCGCGCGGCGCTTGCCGGTGTGAGCGGCGTCATCCATCTCGCCGCCGAAGTCGGCGTCGGACAGTCGATGTATGAAATCGCCCGCTATGTCGGCTGCAACGATCTCGGCACGGCGGTGCTTCTGGAAGCGATGATCGGCCTTCCCGTCAAGAAGATCGTCGTCGCCTCGTCGATGAGCGTCTACGGAGAAGGGCTCTATCTGACGGCGGACGGAAAGCGGCTCGGTTATGTCAGGCGGCGCATGCAAAATGTCAAGCAGGGCCAGTGGGATCCGCTCGATGAGGACGGTCAGCCGCTGACGCCGGTCGCCACCGACGAGGAGAAACCGGTCGATCTTGCATCCATCTACGCGCTGACGAAATTCGCCCAGGAGAGGCAGGTCCTTATTTTCGGCGAAGCCTACGGCCTGGACGCCGTCGCCTTGCGCCTCTTCAACGTTTTCGGCGCGGGCCAGGCGCTTTCCAATCCCTACACCGGGGTCCTTGCCAACTTCGGTTCGCGCCTCGCCAATGGGCAGCCGCCGATGATCTTCGAGGATGGCAGGCAGCGGCGCGATTTCGTCCACGTCCGCGATGTTGCGACAGCCTTTCGCCTGGCCCTCGAAAAGCCCGCGGCATCCGGCCACGTTATCAATATCGGCAGCGGCCAGGCCTATTCGATCGCCGATGTCGCGACGCTTCTTGCCGATGCCATGGGCGTGCCCGAGATCGGCCCTGACATCATGAACAAGGCGCGTTCGGGAGACATCCGCAATTGCTTCGCCGACATTTCCAAGGCGCGCGAACTGCTCGGCTTCGAACCGAAATATCGCCTTGAGAATGCACTCGCTCCCTTCGCCGAATGGGTGCGGCAGACCGGGGCGGTCGACCGTGGCGCCGAAATGAAGCGGCAGCTGGAAGAGCGGGGGCTGGTTTCATGAACAAGGCCGGTTCTCGAGCATCCGGTCAGCAGGAGGCGAGGCGGTTCGGTTTCGTCGAATGGTTCCGACCCGGAGAATATGAGCGGACTGAGCTGGTGCTGCCGGATATCCTGAAAAGCGGCGCCAGTTATCTGCGCACGCATCTTTCCTGGGCCGAATATCTGGCGCCCGGCGGCGAGCAATGGTTCGACTGGCTGATCCCGCGTGTCGGCAGCCAAATCGATCTTCTGCCCTGCATACACTACACGCCGCCCTCCCTGTCCCGGACGGGCAGGTCTTCGGGCGCGCCGGTCGATCTCAAATCCTATGCCGACTTTGTCGATCACATCCTGACTCGCTATGGCCGCTATTTCCGTCATATCGAGCTCTGGAACGAGCCGAACAATCTGCTTGACTGGGATTGGCGTCACGACAGCGATTTTCTGCTTTTCTGCGAAATGGTCGGAGGCGCGGCCTACTGGGCGAAGCAAAGGGGTTACAAACCGGTTTTGGGCGGCCCGTGCCCCTTCGACCCATACTGGCTCAACCTGATGGGCACGCGCGGCGTGCTCGGCGTCATCGACGCTGTCGGCTTCCATGGCTTTCCCGGAACCTGGGATAGCGAGGAGGCAACCTGGGGCGGCTGGGACATGCATCTCGGAGAGATGCGCGGGATTATCGACCGCTATAATGCCGATGCGGAAATATGGATCACCGAAGCCGGGTACTCCACCTGGCGCAATGACGAGATCGAACAGGCGCGGCGCTTCATCAAGGCGCTGAACGTGCCGGCCGATCGCATGTATTGGTATTCCTGGCGTGACGTGCCGCCCGATGTTCCGGTTCAGGAAGGCCTGTGGTTCGATCCGCGGCATTATCACCTCGGCGCTGTCAGCCACGACAACAAGCCGAAGCTTCTTGCCCGCCTTCTCATGGAAGGAGGCGTCAAGAGACTGGAGGATGTCGCGGCCCTTGCGGCTCCCCAAATCGCCTCGGGTGCCGCGCCGATCGTTGTTACCGGCGGCAGCGGGTTTGTCGGCTGCAATCTCGCCGACAGCCTGCTCAGCGACGGCGAGGACGTCATCATCCTCGACAATCTGGCACGATCGGGGGTCGATCAGAATCTGACCTGGCTGATTGAGCGGCATGGCGGGCGGGTTCACCCGGTCCTTGCCGACGTTCGTGATCTGATGGGCATCGAAGCAGCCTTCAGGGACGCCAAGGCAGTCTTCCACTATGCCGCGCAGACGGCGGTGACCACCAGCCTCGTCGATCCGCTCGAAGATTTCGAGACGAATGCTCGCGGCACGCTCAACGTGCTGGAATCGGTGCGCAGGGCGGGCAGACGCGCTCCGGTCATCTTCGCCAGCACCAACAAGGTTTATGGCGCTCTCGACGATCTCGGCGTGATCGAACTCGACGATCGCTATCTTCCCGAAGACGAGACCGTCAGGAAACAAGGGGTCGGCGAGGATCGGCCACTCGATTTCTGCACGCCTTACGGATGTTCGAAAGGTGTGGCCGATCAATACATCCTCGACTACGCGAAATCCTACGGCATTCCTGCCGCCGTCCTGCGGATGAGCTGCATCTATGGACCGCGCCAGTTCGGCACCGAGGACCAGGGGTGGGTGGCGCATTTCCTGATCCGCGCGCTCGGCGGCGAACCCATTTCCATCTACGGCGACGGCAAGCAGGTGCGGGATATTCTGCATGTCGATGATGCCGTCGCTGCTTATCGGATGCTACTTTCCAATATCGAACGGGTCAGCGGCAAAGCCTTCAACCTCGGTGGGGGGCCGCGTAACGCCGTCAGCGTGCTCTCAGTGTTGCGCGAGATCGAATTGCTTGCGGGCCGTCCCGTCGAAACGAGCTTTGGCCCCTGGCGCGCCGGCGACCAGTTCTATTTCGTGGCCGACACGACGAAACTTGAACGGGAAACCGGCTGGCAAGCCGAAATCGGATGGCGTGATGGTTTGCGGCACCTCGCCGAATGGCTGATCGCCCATCGTTTCGGCGGGCGGCAGTTCCGCAGGGAAAAGCGGAAGGTATCAGCATGAGCGGAGATGAACGGAGCAACGGACACCGTCGCGTGCTGATGACGGTTGACGCCATCGGCGGCGTCTGGCGTTACGCCATGGACCTGGCAGCAGCACTGAAACCGAACAACATCGACGTTGTCTTTGCCGGGCTGGGGCCCACACCGACAGACGACAAAGTCGCCGAGGCGGGCCGGATCGGCAAGCTCGTCTGGCTGGACGCGCCACTCGATTGGACGGTCGAGGGTGAAGAGGCAGTTGCCGAGGTCCCGCGGCTGATCGCCGATCTCGCACGCCGGGAAGAGGCGGATCTTCTGCATCTTAATCTGCCGTCGCAGGCGGCGGGCATCGAAACGGACCTGCCGGTTGCGGTGGTTTGCCATTCCTGTGTTGTCACATGGTTTGCCGCCGTCCGCGGCAGTGAAGTCCCGCCGGACTGGCGATGGCACTATCGGCTGAACCAGGCGGGCTTCACGCGTGCGGACGCGGTGATCGCGCCAAGCCGCAGCCATGCGAGAGCGATGGAAGCGGCCTATGGACCGATCGGCGGTCTCCACGTCGTTCACAACGCCAGCTCCCTTGAGGCTTCCGACGAGCCCAAGCAGGATTTTGTCCTTGCGGCCGGGCGCTGGTGGGACGACGGCAAAAACGGCGCCGTGCTGGACAAGGCTGCAGCAATGACCCGATGGACGGTGGCGGCGGCCGGCGCGACGACCGGCCCGAACGGCCAGACCATGCGATTTCGCCATGCTGATCACCGAGGCGAGCTTTCGCACGAGCGGATGAGCGCCTTGACGCGGCAGGCGGCCGTCGTGGCCTCGCCTTCGCTCTACGAGCCGTTCGGTCTTGCCGCTCTCGAAGCAGCGCGGGCGGGCGCGGCCTTGGTGCTTTCCGATATCCCAACCTATCGCGAGATATGGGACGGCGCTGCTCTGTTCGCCGAGCCGCATCGCCCCGATGTCTTCGCCGATGCCTTCAATACTCTTGCCGACGATCCGCAGCTGCGGGCTGCATTCGGACGAAAAGCACGTGCCCGGTCTGCCGGCTTCAGCGTCAAGGCTAAGGCAGAGGCGATGTGCTCGGTCTATTCCGGCATGTCCGCCCGCGGTTTTTCAACAGCAGCGGAGTGATCATGAAGTTCGTTTTCTACACCCATTCGCTGGTCTCCGACTGGAATCACGGCAATGCCCATTTTCTTCGCGGCGTCATGCGCGATCTCCAACGGCGCGGCCATGAAACGCTGGCGCTGGAGCCGCAGGATGCCTGGAGCCGGGCCAATCTGGTGAAGGATCAGGGGCCGGCTGCGGTCGAGGCATTTCACCGGGCATTTCCGCAGCACCGTTCGCAGATCTACGGCGAGGGATTAGACCACGAAGCAGCGCTTGCCGATGCCGATATCGTCATCGTCCACGAGTGGACGGAACCGCGATTGGTCGAGAGGCTCGGCCGCATCCGACGCAATGGCGCGACCTTCACCCTGCTGTTCCACGATACGCATCATCGGGCGGTATCTGCCGAAGACGATATCGCAGGACTGGCGCTCGACGACTATGATGGCGTGCTGGCCTTCGGGCAGACCTTGCGTGAACGCTATCTCAGAGCCGGTTGGGGAAAGTCGGTATTTGCCTGGCACGAGGCGGCGGACGACACGCTGTTCAGACCGTTGCCGGACATCGAGAAAACCGGAGACCTCATCTGGATCGGCAACTGGGGTGACGATGAGCGGTCCGCCGAAATCGGCGAATTCCTGATTCGTCCCGCGAAGGAGCTGAAGCTCGACACGGTCGTTCGTGGCGTGCGCTATCCCGACCATGCATTGAACGAACTTCGCAAGTCCGGCATCGCCTATGGCGGCTGGATCGCCAATGCCGATGTTCCCGAGGCCTTCGCCCGCCACAGGGCCACCGTTCACATTCCGCGGCGACCCTATGTCCAGCATCTGCCGGGTATTCCGACTATCCGCGTCTTTGAGGCGCTCGCTTGCGGCATACCCCTGATCTCGGCGCCCTGGAGCGACGCCGAACATCTCTTCGAGCCTGGCAGGGACTATTTGGTCGTCGGCGATGGCGAGGAGATGAAGAAAAGCCTGCGCGACGTCCTCTCCGATACCGATCTGGCTGCGGGCCTTGCCGCCGCCGGCCTTGAAACGATCAAGACCCGTCACACCTGCCGCCACCGCGTCGACGAGCTTTTCGCCATTCTGGAGCGCTGCGGCACGCACAGGGTCGTTGAAAACCTGCAATCCAGGGAGGCTGCCGAATGAAGATCGCCTTTTATGGTTCGAGCCTCGTCTCCGCCTATTGGAACGGCGCCGCCACCTATTATCGCGGCTTGCTGCGGGCGCTGGCGGAGAAAGGCTACAACATCACCTTCTATGAACCCGACGTCTATGACCGGCAGATGAACCGCGACATGGATCCGCCGGACTGGTGCAGGGTCGTCGTCTATGAAGGGACAGTCGACGCACTCAAGGCCGTCACAAGCGAGGCGGCCGAGGCTGATATCGTCGTCAAGGCAAGCGGCGTCGGTTTCGAGGACGACCGATTGCTGGAAGAGGTGCTGCGCAATGCCCGACCCCACGCGTTGAAAATCTTCTGGGACGTGGACGCGCCGGCAACGCTTGCCGAACTCAGGGCCGACCCCGACCATCCGTTGCGCCGCGCGCTTTCCGCGCTTGATCTTGTGATGACCTATGGCGGCGGCGATCCTGTCGTGAGCGCATACCGCTCCGTGGGAGCGGCCGAATGCGTGCCGATCTACAATGCGCTGGACCCGCAAACGCATCATCCGGTGCCGAAGGACCACCGCTTTGCCGCCGACCTCGGTTTCCTCGGCAACCGCCTGCCGGACCGGGAGGCGAGGGTTGAGCATTTCTTCCTGGAGCCGGCGTCGCGTCTGCCGAACCGAACATTCCTGCTTGGCGGTTCCGGCTGGCACGACAAGCCGATCTCTTCGAACGTCCGCTATATCGGCCATGTCCCGACGCGCGATCATAATGCCTTTAACGTAACACCGATGGCGGTCCTCAACATATCGCGTGCCAGCATGGCGGAGAATGGTTTTTCCCCTGCGACGCGGGTCTTCGAGGCGGCTGGCGCCGGGGCTTGCCTCATTACCGACTATTGGGAAGGCATCGATGTCTTTCTGAAGTCGGGCGAGGAGGTGCTGGTCGCGCGCGACGGACAGGACGTGGCTGCCTTGCTTAGCGGCTTGTCCCGGCAAGCCGCACGGGAAATCGGAGAAAGAGCGCGCCGGCGGGTTTTGGCCGAACATACCTATGTCAATCGCGCCGAAGCGGTAGACAGGATTTTTCGCGCACGTCTTGGTGGGCGGGAGGCTGCCGAATGACGAGATCGCTCGACATCGTCTTCCTCGGCCTCTCCCTTTCCTCATCCTGGGGAAACGGTCATGCCACGACCTATCGCGCCTTGATCAAGGGCCTTCGGCACGCCGGCCATCGGATCTTTTTCCTGGAGCGGGACGTGCCGTGGTATGCCAGCCACCGGGACCTGCCTTCGCCTGACTTCTGCGAGCTCGCCTATTATTCTGATCCCGCCACAATGATCGAGCGTCACGGTGAGAGGCTCGGCAACGCCGATGCGGTCATCGTCGGATCCTACGTTCCCGATGGTGTGCCGCTCATCGACGGGCTCGAGGCGTTGCAGCCGAAACGCCTTTGCTTCTATGACATTGACACGCCCGTCACCCTCGCCAAGCTCGACCGTGGTGACGAGGAATATCTGGCGCTGAGGCAGATTCCCTTGTTTGACGCTTATTTCTCCTTCTCCGGCGGAAGGGTGTTGACCTGGCTAGAACAGAGATATGGCGCGCGCAGAGCCATCGCGCTCTATTGTTCGGTTGACGAGGGCCGCTATGCCAATACCGGCGAGTCCAATTGCTGGGATCTTGGTTATCTCGGAACCTATAGCCCTGACCGGCAGCCGACACTGGAGCGCCTCCTCCTGGAGCCGGCGCGCCGCCTGCCGTCGATGCGCTTCGTCGTCGCCGGCCCGCAATATCCCGCCGAGATCGAATGGCCGGCCAATGTCGAGCGCATCGAGCATCTGCCGCCTGCCGATCACGCAAGCTTCTATAGCCGTCAGAGGTTCACATTGAACGTGACCCGCAGCGATATGATCGCCGCCGGCTGGTCGCCCAGCGTGCGGCTGTTCGAGGCTGCCGCCTGCGGAGCGCCCATTATCAGCGACTTCTGGCAGGGTCTTGATGAGCTGCTGCCGGACACTGAGGCTTTGTTCATTGCGCGCGCGCCGGAGGATGTCGTGGCGCTGCTGACGGAGCTTTCTGACAGCGACCGTCTGGCAGCCGCCGCCGCAGCGAGAAAGCGCGTCATGAGCAGTCATACCGGGTACGCCCGTGCCGGCGATCTCGCTGGGGCTCTTTCGAACCTGCCAGCCAATCCAGCTTTCGAGCGTATCTCAGCGTGAAGGAGAGTATCGATGCTTCAAGTCAATCGTCGCGGAAAAGGCAAGACTGTTCTGGTGGCAGGAGGCGCCGGCTTTGTCGGCTCGCATCTCTGCGATGCTCTGCTCGGCCGTGGCGACAGCGTCATTTGCGTCGACAGCTATATCACCGGCTCGCGGGACAATGTCCGACCGTTGGTGAACCACCCCGGCTTCCGGCTGATTGAACAGGACATCTGCAACTTCCTCGAAATCGACGAGCCTATTGACCAGATTTACAACCTGGCCTGCGCCGCCTCGCCGCCGCAGTACCAGGCGGATCCCGTTCACACCATGATGACCTGCGTCGCCGGCACGGGCAATCTGCTGGCGCTCGCCGAGCGGCACCGCGCCTCCTTCCTCCAGGCTTCGACCAGCGAGGTCTATGGCGATCCGGCGGAACATCCGCAGACAGAGGACTATCGCGGCAATGTCAGCTGCACCGGACCGCGCGCCTGCTATGACGAGGGAAAGCGCGCCGCTGAGGCCCTTTGCTTCGACATGCTGCGTGCCGGCCGCGTCGACGCGCGGGTCGCCCGCATCTTCAATACCTATGGACCGCGAATGCAGGCCAATGACGGCCGGATCGTCTCCAATCTGATCGTGCAGGCCCTCTCGGGCAAACCTCTGACCATTTATGGAAGCGGCATGCAGACGCGGTCCTTCTGCTACGTCAGCGATCTCGTGGGCGGCCTCACGGCCCTGATGGACGTGCGCCAAAATCCCGGCGCGCCCGTCAACCTCGGCAACCCCGGCGAATTCACCATCAACGAGCTCGCGCAGATGATCCGCGCGATGGTGCCGGTACGCACGGTGGTTGCCTACAGGCCTTTGCCGAAGGACGATCCTCAGCGCCGCCGCCCCGATATAACCCGCGCCACCGAACTTCTCGACTGGCAGCCGACGGTGCCCCTCGCCGAGGGACTCAGATATACGATCGATTGGTTTGCCGCCAATTTGGACGATCGTCCGCGCAAACGCGTCGCCGCGCCTCGCCGTCACCGACGTGCAGCTGCCTCGCAGGCTGCTCCCTTGGACAACTAACCGAGAAGCGGAGGCAAGCGATGATGAACCTGGCTTTGAAACAGCGCATCAGCGAACTCGGCCCCTGGTTTCAGAATATGCGGCTCGGAGAGATCGAAACCGCGCCGGATCATTTTCTCGGCGACTATCCGGCGTTCAAATGGGAGGGCTTCAAGCATGTCGTGCCCACGGATCTGGAAGGGCGCAGCGTTCTCGATATCGGCTGCAATGCCGGCTTTTATGCGCTCGAAATGAAGCGCCGCAATGCCGGACGGGTGCTGGGAATTGACAGCGATCCACGTTATCTCGAGCAGGCCCGTTTCGCCGCCGATCATTTCGGCCTCGATGTCGAGTTCAGGCAGATGTCGGTTTATGAAGTATCGAAACTCGCGGAGCGTTTCGATCTCGTGCTCTTCATGGGCGTTCTCTACCACTTGCGCCATCCGTTGCTGGCACTGGATCTGCTCTACGAACACGTAGTCGCAGATCTCATGCTGTTCCAATGCCTGCAGCGTGGCGACGAGCATATCGCCACGCTGGAGGAAGACTACGACTTTTCGGAGTGGAAGGTTTTCGACCGGCCGGATTTTCCGAAGCTGTTCTTTGTCGAAGAGCGCTATTCTGCCGATCCCACCAACTGGTTCATTCCCAACAAGGCGGCGGTCGAAGCGTTGCTGCGCAGCTCCGGCTTTGTCATAGAGGCCAATCCGGAGCGAGAGGTTTATCTCTGCCGCCGAGGCCGGCGGCCATACATGGTCGAGCCGCCGCCCGGTTGAGGCGATTGGTCACCTGAGGGAAACAGTTCATACTTCATGGAATTGATCTAGCGGGTCCAGAATGTTTTGAGGCCCTGACTGTTTTCCACCGCTGTCGCTGCGGTCTCCTAGCCTTTTGACCATCGCCTGATTGGTGAAGTCGCTGCCGCCGCAACCGACACGGAATCAGTGCATGTCCGCGCAAGTCACCGCAGAGCTAGGCGGAAACACCCGTCGTTATAAGAAGGCGGGGACGCGGCCGACGTTCGAAGCTATCATCTGCCAAATGCCGCCGATTGGGAACAGGCCATGGGCGCGAGCGTTTTTGTCCAAACGGGTTTGATGCCGGGAGCAGATCGCAGTGAATACGGTCTTTGACAAACTTGCGCGAAAGGCGGTTTTGATCGTCGAGGACGATTACACCCTTGCCAGCGAGCTCGCGTCCAAACTGACCCAAACGGGAATCGATGTCGTCGGGCCGGCACCCAACGTTGAGCAAGCGCTGAAATACATCGAAGATTCCAAGATAGAAGCGGCTATTTTGGACATCAATCTCGGTGGAACGATGGTGTTTCCTGTCGCCGATGTGCTGTCGAAGCGCAATATCCCGTTTTTCTTCGCAACCGGCTACAGCCGGGACGTCGTCCCTCCGCGGTTTGCCGATCGAATATTCGTGGAAAAGCCGTTGGACACGGGCGCGATTTATAGTGCCCTTTCCAGTTGTGGAAGCTCGACGGCGACGGCAGCAGGCGGCCAAAAGAACCTCATTCTTTCTGCGCTTTCTCCCCGCGAAAATGACCTTGTCCGTCCGCTGCTTAATCCTGTCCACCTGGTTCAAGGCGAGATTCTTGAGCAACAGTTTGGGGAGATAACGACGGTTTTCTTCATCGAAAGCGGGACGGTTTCGGTTGTGGCCTCGTCGCCCAATGGGTCGCAGGTGGAGGTCGGTCTCATCGGGCGTGAAGGCCTGACCGGCACTGGACTGTTGGAGGGTGATTGGCGCACGCCCTACAATATGGTGGTGCTGACCGAAGGAAGCGCCCAGCGCATCGATACCGACGGTTTCCTCCGTCTGGTGCAGAGGGCGCCACAGCTACGCTCTCTTTCGTCGTCCTTCTCAAGGACGCTCGCAATTCAGATCGGGTACACGGCCCTCGCCAACAGCCGCTATTCGATCGAGCAGAGGCTGGCCCGCTTGCTGCTCATGCTCAATGATCGGTCGGAAGACAAGATGCTGCTTCTGACGCACGAACACATGTCTTCCATGCTCGGCGTCCGACGTTCCGGAGTCACGGGCGCGCTTCCGGTTCTGGAGGGGGAAAAGCTCATCAGGTCGGTACGGGGAAAGGTGATCATCATCGACCGGGAGGGCCTTATCCTTAAGGCCAATGGCTCTTACGGCATCCCTGAGGCGGAGTACGAGCGCCTGATGGGGTTTTCACTGAGAGGCACGGGGAACGCCAAAAAGGCTGTCGGGCAACCCGGTCCCCACTTTTACGGCCCCCATTCCGGCGAGAAATGGTAACCGTAAGTCGCCCGGCTGCGGACCGAACTTTTGTCATCGGCAACGGACAGAACCTGCGTGTGGAAAGGTGCCCGGTGGAAAAGAACAATCAGACCAGACTTTTCTCCGGAAAGCGCATCCTGGTTGTCGAAGACGAATATTTTCTCGCCGGCGAGACCCGACGGAGGTTGGAAGATCTTGGTGCAACCGTCGTCGGGCCAGCGGCAAACATTCGTAGCGCGCTCGAGCTAGTCGCTGTCGAGCAGGTCGATGCAGCCGTCCTTGACGTCCATCTTGGCGATGAGTTGGTGTTTGACGTCGCCGACGAACTGGAGAGACGAGAAATCAACTTCGTCTTTGCCACGGGATATGACCCATCCTTTATCCCACAGAAATACGAAGGCTTTGCGCTTTGCGAGCCGGCCGAACTCGAAAAGATTGCAGTCGCGCTCTTTGGTCCAGCCGACGGTTTGAAACGACTGAATTAATCGTCTCGCGGGTGAACTCTTCGGAGATATTGACGCCCGCTGGAGCAAGCAGGGCGCCCCCAGCGCCTTGCCGATATGCGGCTATGGTTCAATCGCGGGGAACCATGAGCGGCATCGGGTGTTGGGAGGTTAAGCCGAAAGGGTAAGACAATGACTTCCAGCGCCACCAAGGATATCATCGCTATCGGCGGTTCGGCGGGAAGCGGTGCGGTTCTCAAGACCCTTGTTGCCGACCTACCTGCCAACCTGCCGGCAAGCATATTTGTCACGACTCATGTTCCGGCGAACTATTCGGGCTACCTGCCTGAGATCCTGGCGGCACGCTCGAAGCTTCCAGTGACGCAGGCGGTTGACGGCCAGCCGATCGAGCGAAGTCACATTTACGTTGCCGCGCCCGATCGTCACCTTCTCCTCGCCGGTGAAACGATCAAGTTGGGCGGGGGCCCCAAGGAAAACATGGTGCGACCGTCGATTGATCCGATGTTTCGCTCTGCGGCCCTGTCGTTCGGCCCACGAGCTGTGGGGCTGATCCTGACCGGGATGCTCAATGACGGAGCCGCGGGACTGCAAGCGATCAAATCCCATGGCGGGACCGCGATCGTGCAGCATCCGCTCGATGCCGAGGCGGATCAGATGCCGCTCGCGGCGCTTGAGGCGGTGGAGGTCGATCATGTTGCCTCGGCAGCTGAGCTCGGCGGGCTGCTTGCCAGCATCGCCGGAAGCGAGGCAGGGCCGACAGTCGCTCCGCCGTCAGACGATCTGCGGCTGGAGGTCGGGATCGCCGCCGGCGCCCGGCTTGGCAGCGCGGAACTTCGGAAGATCGGATCTCCAACAGCCCTGACCTGTCCGGATTGCCACGGGGTGCTTTCCGAGGTTCGCGGTTCGCGGCCGCTGCGATTTCGGTGTCAGATCGGACACGCCTTTACCGCCGACGTCCTCGCTTCGCATATTGATGAGCTTGACGAGGCGATCAGGGTCGCCATGCGGATCATGGAAGAGCGTCTGACGCTCGTGGAACGGATGGCGCGGGACGCCCGCGACACCGGCCGCACTGCCGTCGCCGAGCTTTATGAAGCGAGGGCGTCCGAATATCGGCGGTATTCCGAGACCCTTCGGGACGCCGCTCTCACCTCCCTGCGCCTCGGCCGCGCGTTACGTTTCCAGGACCTGTGATAAAGTGGTATCTTTCTGCCGTGCGGACGGTTTAGATTCGTCGCGGCAGAGACATGGATAGACGATGGCTTACGACGAACGGGAAGACACGGAGCAACAGGCGGGCGCCTTCGAGCAGGATCAGCACGAACAGCCTCTCGTGATCGTCGGCATTGCGGTGTGTGCCCGCTCGCTTGCGTCGCTGGAACGGATATTCTCAGACATCGGCGTTGGCCTCGGCGCGTCCTACCTTGTGGCGGTAAGCCAGCAGGAGGGGCTCCGGCTCCATACGACGACCGTTCTCGAAATGCTGCGGCGGCAAGGCCGGCTGGCCGTGAAGGTCGCGGTCGATGGAGAGCCCATCCTTCAGAACCATATCTACATCGGCGGGTCCGACGATACGATGACCCTTGAAGATGGGCATATCCGCATTCGGGCGGCCTCGGAACCCATCGGCCATCGCGGCACCGTCGACACCATGTTGATCTCGCTGGCAGAGCATGCTCACGAACGCGCCATTGCGGTGGTCCTGGCCGGGCTCGAGAACGACGGCACCGCCGGGGTGGCGGCAACCAAGAAATTTGGTGGTCTCTCGATCGCGGAGATAGACGAGAGCGAAGACAGATCTCCCGAGGAAGCGGGAGGAGCGCTGGCGATCGCCGACCTCAGATTGCCGGCGCCGGGCATTGCAGGACAAATCGCGCTTTATGCCGGCAATGTCGCCGAGGAGGAAGATGTCGGCCTGGATGATGAGCCGGGGAGCGCCATGGAGGCGCAGATCACGCAGATCGCGACGATTCTGCGCAATGTCACCAGCCACGACTTCCACGGCTACAAGCGCGGGACGTTCACCCGGCGCGTTCAGCGGCGCATGCAGGTTCTGCAGATCGGCAATACCGACAGCTATATCGAGCGGCTGCGCGCCAGCCGTGACGAAGCGCAAAACCTGTTTCAGGACCTCCTGATCGGCGTGACCCAGTTTTTCAGGGACCCGGCGGAGTTCGAAGCTCTCGAGCGTGAAATTCCAAGGCTGTTCGAAGGCAAGGAGGCGGGCGACCAGTTGCGGGTCTGGGTGCTTGGCTGCGCTACCGGGGAGGAGGCCTATTCGATCGCAATGCTGCTGCGCGAGCATATGGCGACCATGGATTACCCCCCTGATGTGCAGATCTTCGCGACGGACCTCGATGCGCGTGCGCTGGGGATCGCGCGCGCCGGACGCTATTCCGCAGCCATCACCTCGCAGGTCCAGCCCGACCGGCTTGCCCGGTGGTTCGTGCGTGAGGGCGACACCTATTGTGTCGCCAAGGAATTGCGGGAGATGTGCATCTTCTCGCCGCACAACATTGTCAAGGATGCCCCGTTCTCCCGCATCGATATTCTGTCCTGCCGGAACTTGCTGATCTACCTCGACAGCGAGCTCCAAAACAGGGTGATCCCGATCTTCCATTTTGCGCTCAGGCCGAGCGGCATTCTGTTTTTGGGGTCGTCGGAAAACGTGACCCGTCACGCCAAGCTTTTTGCGCCCGTCGACCGCAAGAATCGCCTGTTTCGGAGGCTCGAGACAGCCACCCGCATCATTCCGGACTTTCCCCTCAGCCCACGGCCGCGCAGCCCGGACCATCCGCTTTCGGCGCCGGCTCCCACCTTGCAAACGGGGCGGCTGTCGGCGACGATCAGCCGCCAGGCAGAGGTGGTCGCCGAGCGCTTCGCGCCAGCCTATGTCGTCGTCGATTCCCATTATGACGTGCTGCACTTTTCAGGGCGCACGGGCCGCTATCTCGAGCCGATGTCGGGGACCGCGACGCTCAATCTCCTGAGCCTGGCTCACCGCGATCTGCGGCTCGACATGCGCTCCGCCCTCCAGCGTGCCACGACGGAAGCCGTCAAGGTGGAAGTCCCCAGGGTGCTGCTGCGCCAGGACGACCGCACCTACGCCGTCAACATCATTGTCGAACCGCTCGGCAGCGGCGACGTCACCTCGCTGATCGTTCTGTTTCAAGATGCCGGGCAGGTGGCCGAGGGCACGGCTCCTGACGGAGGCAGGCTGACCAGCGAAGAGCATGTTCAGCGTCTGGAGACCGATCTTCGCGTCACCCGGGACCGGCTTCAGGCGACGATCGAGGAATTGGAATCGACAAATGAGGAACTGAAGTCTTCCAACGAAGAGTATCAGTCCATCAATGAAGAGCTGCAGTCGGCCAACGAGGAGATGGAAACCTCGAAGGAGGAATTGCAGTCGGTCAACGAGGAGCTGCAGACCGTCAACGGCGAGCTTGCCCATCGCGTAACCGAATTGGACCGCACCAACTCCGACTTGAAGAACCTTCTCGAGGCGACGCAGATCGCCACCGTCTTCCTTGATAATGATCTGCGGGTCAGGAGTTTCACGCCGGCGGCGACGGAAATATTCCATCTCCTCGACACGGATGTCGGTCGGCCGCTGGACCACGTCGTCTCGCGGGTCGTATATCCGGAACTGCTCGACGATGTCCGCCTGGTTCTCAGAACGCTGGTGCCGGTCGACCGAAAGGTCAGCGACCCCGCCAACAACCGCCATTACGCCGCCCGCGTCCTGCCCTACCGCAGTGTCGACAACTATATCAGCGGGGCTGTCGTGACTTTCACCGACCTGACCGCGACTTACGAGGCGGAGGTGGCGCTTCGCCGCAGCGAGGAGCGCCTGCAGCGCGTTTTGGAGACGGATGCAGTCGGCGTGGTCTTCATCAATCAGGATGGCGTCATCTGTGATGCCAACGAAGTGTTCCTGAAGATGACGGGCTACACGCGCTCGCAGATGGAGCGCTCCGAACTGCACTGGCGGCGGCTCACGCCGGCGGAGCACCTCGCCGAGAGTGAAGCGCAGATGGCTGCGGTGAAGGAAACCGGCAAGCTCGGGCCCTATGAAAAGGAATATGTCCTCGCCGATGGGACGCGTCGCTGGATGCTGTTTGCCGGGCGCGATCTTGGCGACGGCACGATTGCCGAGTTCTGCATCGACATCTCGGCGCGCAAACAGGCGCAGGCCGCCCTGCGGCAGGGGGAGGAGCAGTTCCGCCTGTTCGGCGAGGCCTCTTCCGACGTGTTGTGGATCCGGGATGCGGAGACGCTGCAATGGATCTACCTGACGCCGGCGTTCGAGACCATTTACGGTGTCGATCGCGAGCAGGCCATGACGGGCAATAATTTCCGCAGCTGGGCCGAGCTGATCATCCCCGAGGACCGGGAACAGGCTCTTTCCGAGATCCGGCGGGTGCGAAACGGCGAACGCGTGGAGTTCGAATACCGCATCAGGCGTGCTTCGGACCATGAAATCCGCTGGTTGCGCAACGCCGACTTCCCGATTTTCGGAGAGGAGGGGAACGTTCAGCAGATCGGCGGCATCGGCCGCGATATCACCGATGAAAAAGCCTCTGCCGACCGGATGAAAGTGCTGGTCGCCGAGCTTCAGCACCGCACGCGCAATCTCATGGCAGTGGTCAGGTCGATGGCTGATAAGACCTTGCGGACAAGCGCCGACTTGCCTGATTTCTACCAGAGATTCTGCGACCGCCTGGATGTGCTGGCCCGTGTGCAGGGGCTTCTGTCACGGCTGCAGGAGGGGGAGCGCATTACCTTCGATCAGCTCATTCGATCCGAACTGGCCGCCCATGCGTACTGGATGGACAGATGGAACGGATCACGCTCGACGGCGTGGAGGGGGTACGGCTTCGCACGACCACTGTACAGACAATGGCCTTGGCAATGCATGAGCTCGCTACCAACGCGGTCAAGTACGGAGCATTCAGTCAACCCCAGGCGCATGTGACCATCGCCTGGCGTGTCGAGCAATCAGGCGAAGGCGGCAAGCCGTGGCTGCATGTTGACTGGCGGGAGAGCGGGGTGAAGATGCCGCCCGCTGATGCCGGGCCGCAAGGGGGCGGCCAGGGGCGGGAATTGATAGAGCGCGCGCTGCCCTACCAGCTGGATGCGAAGACCTCGTTCACGATGGGAGAGGACGGCATCCACTGCACAATTGCAATTCCTATTTCCCTTACCAACCTCGCCGAGGATGAGGTGACGACTGAGGGGAGGGTGTTGATCCAGTGAGTCCGTGTCGACGGCCTTCAGCAGGAGCTGGCTGAATTGAAGCCTCCGGGAGGCCGTCTCTGGTCCCCGGGTCATGCCGCAAGGTCTTCGCTGTCACTCTGGCGGGCAAGCGCTCTGGCTCGCGGCGAGACGTGACCTCTCGATCATCAAGAGGTCGAAGCACCTGCGGGGCCGCTTGCCTGATGTTTCTCGTCCCATTCAGACAGCTCTCCCTGAAGCCTATCCAGGTGAGCCAGATGCATGGCCTGCGACTCTTCAAAATTCGCAAGAAGTCGTATCGCTTCCGCCAGGTCGGCGCCACGGGTCGTCAATTCAGCCACGATCTCGCGCTGCCGAGCGACGTGCTGCCTTCCCAAGGCGACATGCTCTCGCGCCTGCTGCAAATTCTTCTCCACAATCGCGCGGTCCATGCCGCTCTCCTTCTCCAAAGTGCGCCGCATCAATTCGATTATGCGGCGCGCTTTGATTCTTGCTTTGATGCACGTCATTGTCCCGGAGCGACGGGCACTTCCGGGCGATATGCAATGGGAGCGATCATGCGCTTATTATTCAGATTTGGAAACTGCCTCGCCGCATCGTAGAGACTGCCGTTGACCTTGCCCTAGGCGCCCGCGATGCCCGGAATCCTGTGGGATCGCGCGCGTACTTATCGGCGAGGATCCCCGCAGATATTTCGCGACCCGAGGTCTCTGAGATGCAAAAGGCTAGCGAGATTCTTGGGGCCGCCTCAGGCGCGTCGCATACCCCTCAGAGCTGCGTCGGAGCGTCGGTCTCCACCTCGGCATAAAGCTGACCGCACAGCGTCAGCGATCGCCGTATCGCAGCGACGCGATCTTCGGCGTCTTTGGGCGAATAGGCCCAGATGTCGGTCGCCCAGCTCTTGCCGTCCATTTCGTACTGCAGGGCGAACCTATAGAGCCGTCGCTCATCCGCGTCGGTGCTCACGAAAGTGCGGTCGGGCTCACCGCGGCACTCTCTCACGCGGGGGAAACTCACAACATTCAAAACGTGTGCTCCTTGGGTTTACCTCGTCGCCAGGGCTCGAAAGGCCACCTTCCTTTGACTAACCTGATCGCCTTGATTTCGTTCCCGGCTTCTGGCGCGAGCAGTCCCATTCGCGGTCCAGCTCTTCAGGCAAGTTACATCGCTGTGCCAAATCCATCATGTACATACAGGTGATGTACATCGGCGAGGTTATGGAAAGGAGGATGTGATACATTGGAGGAAGGTATTCAAAAGCGGCAACTCCCAGGTCATCAAACGCGGGGAGACTGACATTCCAACTTTGCAGAAACAGGACACTTCAACTTTGCGGCTACACGCTATCTGGCATAAGCTGAATTATGGAACTGCCCGAGCGGCGCCGTTGCCAATCACCCGCAATGCATCAGCGCCGATTGCCGAGGATGGCGTCAAACGGATTGGTGAACTGTATCGCATCGAAGCCGAATTGGGCGGCCTTGACCTGGCGCCTCGCCTCCCCGGGCGACAAGAGCGGTCAGCGCCGCTGATCGAAGACATGCAGGCATGGCTCGTCCATCATCATGCCCGTGTCCCGACGAAGTCGCCACTCGGCGAGGCTTTGGCCTACATCGTCAAATACTGGGACGGCCTGAAGCCCTTCCTGACCGACGGCAATGGGAGCCAAAGCCACGCGCGATTACGGTCGCCTGTTCCGGGCGCCGCCAAAGCGCGATGCTCTGCGAGTGCGATCGGAAAGCAACGTGGATCTTGACGGTTCAAGCGGGTTGCATTGATTTCAGCGCAGTGGCGGTTTCAGGAGCCCTCGCCCTGGCGAGGTCCGCCAGAAATCTTTCCATCAGATCGGAATCGCCAAAGCGGCGATATTCCCTCTCCTTAGCCAAGGAGAGATCGGGACTGGCTTTCACCAGGCGCGCCATCATATCCTGCGCACCCGCCAGCTTCCCCTGGCCCGTGAGCACGGCTGTCTTGATCAGCAAGCAATCTTCTGCCTGCGGCGCACGGATCAGGCATTCGTCCAGCACCTTGTCCGCGTCATCCAGCCGGCCAGCCGCGTATAATGCTTGTCCATGGACATAGATATAATACTCCGGCGCCATAGGATGCAGGCGCCGGGCCCGTTCTGCATTGGCAACGGCGTTCGCGTATTCACCGAACCGCACCTGTGCCTTGGCGAGGGCCATGAGGCTATCGGGATCGTTCGGGTTGAGTTCGACGGCCTGCTGCGCCGCCTGCCTGGCGCCGGGGTAGTCTCCCTTGGCGGCAAGGCCGAAACTCAAGGCCTGATAGCCGCTGGCAAGATTTGGGTCGAGCCGGATCGCCTGACGCGCCTCGCTCAATCCCGTTTCGAGATCGGCATCGGTGGCAAGCCCGCTCACGGATTGCACCTTGTCCAGAATATAGGTCATACCGAGATGCGCCCGCGCGGCGGCATAGCTCGGGTCCAGCTCCAGGGCGCGCTGGAAAAGTGTCCGCGATGCCAGAAAGGCGTCCTTGTCTTTCGATCCGTGCCTGTACCGATCACGACCGCGGAGCACGAGGTCGTAGGCCTGCAGATTTTCCGTCGGCCGCCGCGCTGCATTTTCAATCTCGGAAACTCGAACATAAGAGACGAGATGGGCTACGATCTCCGACGTCAGCTCCGTCTGCACCGCGAAGACGTCATCGACACCCCGGTCATAGCTGCGCGACCAGATATGAGCGCCGCTACGGGAATCGATGAGCTGGGCCACCACGCGAAGCTTGTCACCCGCTCGCCGCGCGCTGCCTTCGACTATGTATCCGGCGCCCAATCTTTCGCCGATCTCGCGCACATCGGCCGGGCGACCACGCAAGGCAAATGTCGAATTCCGGGCGATGACCTGAAGCTCGGGATTGCGTGCAAGCTCCGTGATAATATCTTCGGTAAGCCCATCGGCGAAGTAGCCTTCGTCGGCTTTGTCGCTCATGTTGTCGAAGGGCAGCACGGCGACCGAAGGACGGACATCGACGCTCGCTATACCCGACAACAAGGCGACGCCATTCGAAATCTCCCGGGAAATCCCCCTGAACGGGGGAACGTCTGCCAAGGCCGCCGCGCCGCCGATAACGGCAATGGCAGCGGCATAAGGTGCCGCACGACGAAGCATCTGGCGAGGGCGGGAAAGCCGCTGCCAAAGCGCGGGACCGGCCGTCAGTCGCACGGCATAAACATCCAAGGGTTCGGGAATGTTCTTGGCCTGGCGCCGACCAATTCGATAGAAGAGCTTCGCCCTCTCCCTTTCGGCGCTTCGCACTACGGCCGCACTCACGAAGATGCTGCCGGGCTCCGCCATGGACTCAAGACGTGACGCGACATTTACGCCGTCGCCGAATACGTCGCCATTGTCTTCGATGACGTCACCGAGATTGATGCCTATGCGAAGGTTGAAGGTTCGATCGGCAAAGCCGCGCTGGATCTCAATGGCAGCGTCAAGCGCTTCGTTGACACTGGGAAAGGCCGCGAGAAATCCGTCTCCGGCGCTCTTGAAGGTGCGGCCACGGTGCTTCAGAATGGTCGGTGCGATCAACTCATCCAGAACGGAGCGGAGTTCGCTGTAGGTCCCCGCCTCATCCTCCGCCATATGACGGCTGTACCCGACGATATCGCCGGCCATGATCGCAGATAGCTTGCGTTCCACGGGGGGCTCCTCGGTGATTTCCTATCGGGTATCATATAGCGACGGCAGGTGCCATTCACAGTTCGGTGTGCCATTTTTTCAGGGTGGCAGCTGAAACCGTGCAAGCAATGATGTGCGTCATCAAACAAGAGGTCTCTGCGGTTGATGGAAACAGAAGATGAGAGCCCTCATTGGGAATCCGGCCTCAGTCAAAGGTTGAACCTATGTCCATCTCCGAAACAGGCGTTTAGTATCAAAGCTTCCTGGCCATGCTGAACGGCAGCACGTTATCAGTTTCAAGCTGAGCTGCCGGCGCCGGCCGTCCAATGTAATATCCCTGAATCTGGCTGATTCCGTACTGCTGCATCAGCCGCTGATGTTCAATGGTCTCGACGCCTTCAACGAGGATCCTCACACCCCGGTTGCGCAGCAGGCTGATGATGTCGAGCAGCATCCTCTTCCCTCTCTCCGTGTTGCAGTCATGGAGGAAGGATCGATCGATCTTGACGGTGTCGAATTCTATCAGGCGAAGCCATGAGAGCCCGGCGAACCCTGTGCCGAAGTCGTCGAGCCAGACTTGAGCGCCCAGCTTTCTCAAGTCGCTGATGCAACGAACCACATCCTGGTCGATTTCCAGCTCCACGCCCTCGGTAATTTCGAAAGCAAGCCGAGCGCCGGCCACGTCGAATTCTGCTAGTGTTGCTGCGACATAGCTGGCGAAACCTGGCTTCTTAAGTTCAATCGGCGAAACGTTGACGCTGGCAACTTGCACCAGGTCGGTTGCCAACAAGTCCCGGCAAACAGTGCGAATTGCCCATCGGCCAAGTTGGATGATAGAACCTGTCCTTTCCGCAACTGGGATAAATATCGCAGGCGACACGGGCGTCCCGTCCAACATCCTCAAACGCATCAAAGCTTCAACGCCGTCCGTCTTGCCTGTCTGGATGTTGCGGATCGGCTGATAGACGAGGGAGACGAGGCCGTGTTCGAGCGCGATTTTCAGGGTCGCGGCTATATCCTCGCTGTCATCTCTGCTCTGCGGGTCCTCAGGATCGAAGACCACGAGGGTGTTGCGACCACTTGCCTTGGCAGCATAAAGCGCGCGGTCAGCTTCATGAATGACCTTGTCGACCTGCCTGGTCTCATCCCGTGTATAGGATACGCCGACACTTACGGTGATGACAGTGGTCCCGTCCCGCCTGTGCTCGTGTGGCCAAGCCAGTGCTCGGACAGCCGCACACATTGCTTCTGCGAGTTCGGTCGCTCTTTCCGCATTCTGCATTGGTGTGATGACGATAAATTCTTCACCCCCGTATCGCCCGATGATCGAGCCGCAGGACGAGGCGACGCTTTGGAGAAGCTGGGAAACGGCGACAAGGCACCGGTCACCCTCCTGATGGCCATAATAGTCGTTATAGTGCTTGAAGTAATCTACATCGATCAACAGGACGGCAAAGGGCGCCCTATCGTCCTGCCAGCGTTGCCAACAATCACGCAGACGTTGATCGATTGCCCGGCGATTTTCCAGGCCGGTCAAGGAGTCGGTGTTTGAGAGATGCAAAAGAGCCTTGCCCCTTTCGTCGGCGGCAGCTTGCTGCAAACTCGCTTCAAGAGCATTCAGGAAGACTTTATAGCGCTCTCTGTTGAGCTGCAGGTTCACGTAAGAAGTAAAAATGAGGCAGGAGATGCAGAACGCACCGAGGATCAGCTTGTGGAGAAGCAACATAGGCGCGAATAGATAAAGCGCGCCGATGAAGATGAGCATATTCGTCACGGATGACGCAAGAGCCAGCGGAAAGCGGAAGCTGAAGAACAAGTTGACGCTCATCATGAAGATCGCGCCAAAAACCATATAGTATGAGAACGCGTCCCTGACCGTGGTCATCTGGGCGGTGAGAAGCCAGACAAGATAAGCTGCCAGCACGGACGCCGCCGCGGCCATGTCGACGGTATCGGCTTTTGACTTGCGGTAGAGCAAGAGTTCCAGCATGCATAGCGCACTGACGCCAACTGCCAGCCGGCCAGCGATCGTGTACCGGACGACATCGCCAATAAAAAGATAGTCAGTGACAGAGTATGCGAGGTAGGCAGCTACCGCTATCCAGAGACCGTTGCGGGTGGCGGTCTTTCGGCTGCTTTCGCTCTTCTTGTTATAAAGGCAACGCAACTGTTCTGGCGACAGCGTCGGCCGCATGGTGGCGACTGCCGTCTCGGCTAACACGTGCATCATGCCCCTGCCACCCAACATCCTGCAGCCGTTGCCCTACGCAGACCGCTAGCTGAAGCTGGATAGCCCTACGCAGACACCACATCAACCGATAACGCTCGAACGAACGCTAAGCGGGCGGAGTATCTCTCGGGTTCACTAATATTTTCTAAAATTAATAGGTGTACTGGCGACCGCGGCCGCCAACCTTGACTTGACCTTTGCGAGAATACTGAGAATTTTATGCAATCGATTAAATTCTTATTCACCAGTGAGGTTCCGTGGCTCAGCCCCTCTTTTCTCTTGATGGCCAAAGCTTGATCACTCCGCAGTCCGTCAGCAACAATTTCCTCTCACCTGACCAGAATTACCAAACAGACATCCTGCGAACTGCGGAAGCCGAATTTGCGATCGTCATCAACATCGCAATGCAGCGGTTCGCCGGAGGCAAAGACCTGCCTGGCGCAGTCAGGTGGTTGATTGGTCAGCTCCACGACGTCCGCCAAAAATTCGGCGCTGCTACCTGGCAGAAGCTCATTCCGATTATTCAGGCCCATCCCTCGGCAAAGATTCTGCAGCAGTGCCCGTTCACCCGCTGGTCCTTCGAAAAACCGCGCGGCTATTCCGGTGATGCCGGTCTCATCGACTTTATTTATGGGCATCCGGCGGCGGCCGACGAAGTGGCCAGATCCACTCCTCTCGGTCTCGATATCTTCGAATACACGATAAACGCTCCCGGCCCGGTAGCCGTAAGGGAACGCCGCGACATCCTGACCCGCTACGTTGATGAGACCGCTGCGCGAACAGGTTCGGACACCGAGGTCCTGGCCATCGCCGCCGGTCATCTTCGCGAAGCGGAGACATCAACAGCACTCGCAGAAGGCCGCCTTAAACGCTGGGTTGCTCTTGATCAGGATCCCCAAAGTATTGGCTCGATCTCAAGCCAGTTTCACGGAACTGCGGTCGAGCCGATCGACGGCTCCGTGCGCGGCCTGCTGGCGCGAAAGCATCAGATCGGCAGCTTCGATCTGATCTACGCAGCAGGATTGTACGATTATCTCACCGATAAAGTTGCAATCCGACTCACGCAGATCTGCATGGAAATGCTGAAGCCTGGTGGCGTCTTTCTATTTGCCAACTTCTCCGATGAAATGGCGGATGACGGGTACATGGAATCCTATATGAACTGGGAGCTCCTCCAGCGTTCCGAAGCCGACATGTGGCGTATTGCCAATGCTAGCGCGGCGGAAAACACGGTCGATAAGACAGTCTGGTTCGGTAGCAACCGCAACATCATCTACAGCACGATCAGAAAGCTGTCGTAAGTTGCGACGGGCCGGGCGCGTCACAGCCGATGCGTCCGGATCCCGCGATGTTACTGCTCACAACCGGTACTGCCAACGGAGCAGATTGAACAACTGCGATCCCGCACTCTGCATTTGCTCTCTGAAATGGCATCTGCTGATGCCAAGGCCGGTGCGTCGGCGCGGAGCTGATCACGCTCCGGCGAGTTGGGGCGCACGTGGCTGCGTGACGGCGAACACGATCAGGCCAAGAAACGTGAGGGCGAAGCCAGCCCAGACTGCAGAAAGCAGGCCAAATCCCGCCGCGATTGCCGCCCCGCCGGCCCAGGCGCCGATGGCGTTGGCCACATTGAGTGCCGCGAGGTTCATCGCGCCCATCAATGTCGGGGCTTCCGGGGCGAAGCTTGCTAACCTCACTTGGATTGTGGGGATGGCAATCATCATCGTCGTGCCGACACCGAAGAGCCCGATCATGAGCAGCACAACATTTCCACCGAAGGATGCGAGAATTGCGAGCATAACCAGCGCGCTGCCGAAGCCGATGATGAGGCCCCTCGAGGGATGGTTGTCTGCAAGACTTCCACCAATGAGATTGCCTAGCGTCATACCGATGCCGAAGAGAGCGAGGGCTAATGGAATCCAGGCCCGGTCAATCATTGCAATATCAGTCACGAATGGTCCGATGAAGGTGTAGACGGCAAAGATGCTGGCGACCCCCAGCGCCGCGACGAGCATCATATTCCAGACAGATGCGCGGCGAAGCGAGCTCAGCTCCTGCGCGATCGATCCGCCATTCAATGCGTCGGCCCGCGGTACCCATACCGAGAGCGCCAGCAACGCCAGCAAACCTACCCCGGAAATGGCAAAATAGGTGTTCCGCCAACCGAGATTCTGCCCGAGGAAGGTAGCGACTGGCGAACCGATGATGGTTGCAACCGTAAGCCCGGTCATGACGAGCGCAAAAGCCTTGCCCCCATGTCCAGGTCCCACAATGTAGGAGGCGACCACGGCGCCCGCCCCGAAATAGGCGCCTTGGGGCATCCCGCTGACGAAGCGGGCGAACGCGAACATGCCAAGATTGACTGCGATTGCCGAGAGCACATTGCCGACGATGAAAAGGCAGAGCAACGCCAGGAGCAGAGTTTTCCGGTTGAAGCGGGCAGCCGCCAGGGTGACGAGCGGAGCCCCGATTACGACGCCAAAAGCATAGGCGGTGATCGCGTTCGTCGCCACCGGTATGCTGATATCGAGGCTTTCGGCAAAGAGTTGCAGAACCCCCATGCTGGCGAATTCGGACGTTCCAATACAAAAGCTTCCAAGGGCCAGCGCAAACAAGGTCAGACCCCGGCGCCGATGCTGCGCCTTGTCCGTGCAATAGGAGCTGACCGTCCTACATTGAGGTTCAAACGCTTTTTGGAGCATGTTCAGACTCCTCTGCACCGCTCGAGGGTGGGTTGATGATTGCCAGGCCTGGATCCGCGTCGCCAATTCAGAGGTTCCAGCGCGGCTGCGATGCCGTCATGCGGCCTCAACGGCATCAGAACTTCACGACCGCCCGCCCGACGACCTTGTTGTCTCGCTGGAGATCGAGATATTCGTTGATCTCATCGAAACCGATAGTCTTGATAGTGTGTTGGATTTTGCCTGCGGCGGCGAGCGCCATCACCTCGGCGAGGTCGGCGTTATTGCCCCAGAAAGACCCATGAAATGTCTGCTCGCCGGAGACTCGTGGGAACAACGGAATGTCGATGCGATCGGCGATGAAGCCGACATCGGCATAGTGGCCACTGATCGCCAACAAGGCGAAACCCAGTTGCATCATCTCCCGGGCGCCGGCGCAATCGATGATCGCATCGAGCTTGTCCTGCCCGGTGGCCTTCTTGAGCTCCTCGCCGATATCGCCAGTGGACCTGCCCTTGATATCGATGATGTGGTCGGCACCATAGCTCTTTGCGATGGCCAGCTTGTCCGGATTGCGGGCGAATGCAACCACAGTCGCACCGGCGCCAAGCAGCTTGGCATATTGGACCGCATAGGCACCGAGGCCGCCGATGCCGAACACGCCGATCACCCGATCAGGTCCCAGGCCACCGGCATCGCGGATCTTCTTGATGCCGCGATAGGGCGTCAATCCGGCATCCGTGAGTGGAGCAAGCTCTTCAAATTTCAAATGCTCCGCGACCTTGATCACGTAGCGGGCCGGAACGGGAATATATTCCGCAAAGCCACCATAGGAGCCGAAGCCGGGCCAACGCACGTTAGCGCAGATATGCGTGTTGCCGACCTGGCAGTGGCGACATACGCCATCGCCCCATCCGGGAGCGACCACGACATGATCACCTTCTTCGAGCCCCGCAGATTTTGAAACGACGCCGCCTATCTTCTCTATCGTACCGGTGATCTCATGGCCCGGAATGACCGGCGGGGGAATATCGCCGTAGTTCTGGAAAAATCCGTCGACCAGAAGAACGTCGGAGCGGCACATCCCGCATGCCGCAACCTTGACCAGAACTTCGTTCGGCTCGATATCGGGAACCGCTATGTCTTCCAGGACGAGCGGCTTGTGATATTGGAGTATGCGCGCGGCTCTCATGCGTTTCTCCTTTCCTCGATAACCTGGCTTCATCGACGGCTACCTCTGCAACCGCGATATTCTGCTCAATCCTTCTGGCACCCAGGGCCGTTAAGACGGCATGCGCGCATTGTCTTAGTTTGCCGGCGCAGCCGCGCTGGCGATAAAGTCTGCGACGTCCTGCGGATGCGAGAGCATCACGGCGTGGCTGGAGTCGATTTCAATGACCTTGGCGCCGGCACGCGCTGCCATGGAACGCTGCTGGCTGGGCGGAATCATGTGGTCGTTCTTCGTCACCATGAAGTAGGTGGGCTTGTCCTTCCACGCCGGCGCCGTGACTTTGGCCTCTACGGCGCCCAGCCCCCAGGGAACCTGAGACTCGGCCATGAACCTGGTCTTGGCGGAGTCGACGTCCGCTGCGAAGGACGTCGGGAACTTGGCCGAGTCCACCAAGAGGAAACCGTCGCTAGGCGGAAGCAGCGGCGCCTTGTCCTCGCCGGGCGTCGGCACCGTGGCGATGTCGTGGACCGACTCACCTGCTTCAGGCGCAAATGCCGCCAAGTAAACCAGGCTCTTGACCTTGGGCAGGCTGCCGGCCTCGGAAATTACTGCTCCACCATAAGAATGCCCAACCAGAACGACCGGTTTGCTGGCCCTGCCAATGACGTGCCTGGTGGCATCTACGTCACCCTGCAGGGTAACGGTTGGATTCTGGACGGCCAGAACCTCGTAGCCGTCGGCGGAGAGGATGCGGTGGACGGCCTGCCAGCCCGAAGCATCGACGAAAGCGCCGTGCACCAGCACGATGGACACGGGCTTGTCGGCCGCGTGGCCGACGACGGCGGAAGCGGTTGTGATCATGACAGCGAGCAATCCTGTTATCGCGCTTTTCATCGGAGTTCTCTCCAGGGTTAATCGACCTCGACCGGGTCGAGAGTGATCGGTGTCCGATCGGCGAGATCGCCGATCCTGGCGGCATAGTCCTTGAAGTGCGGAGTGTCGCGATGGGCGGCGACAGCCGCGTCATCGGCATAAAGCTCGTCGAGCACGAAGCGGTCATGATTGGCCTTGTCTCGCCATATATCCCACCGCAGATTTCCAGGCTCGGCCCGGCTGCGCACCCGCATTGCGGACAGGAGCGTTCGGAGTTCGGATGCCTTGCCGGGGTGCCCGGTCAGGATACCCACAATCTTCACGTGAGCGGACATGGTTCATTCCAATCTTGGACTTGGCCCATCTTGGACGTGAGTTGGGCAAGTGTCGGCTGCGGGCTGCAACCGGCGAACCGCGACGACGTGCCGGCCGGTTCACAAACTCATGCCTGCTCTCTCAGAGCAGTGAGCAACTCTTTTGCCAGCGGTCCCGCCGAGGCAGGATTCTGGCCGGTGATGAGGCGGCCATCGACGACAACATGCGGTTCCCAGTTGGACGCAGACGAGTATTCGGCGCCTTCCGCCCTCAATGCGTCCTCGAGTTCGTAAGGCACGTCATCTCGGGCGTAGTCATATTCCTCTTTCTTCGAGAAGGAGGTGAGCTTCTTGCCGCGCACGAACGTGCCGCCACCGAGGTCCACGCCGAGCAATGAGCACGGGCCGTGACAAACGGCGCTCACGAGCTTGCCCGTGCTCCAAGCCCGCACGACGGCCCTCTGGACGTCCGCATTGCGCTGGATGTCGACCATCGGCCCGAGGCCGCCGGGGATCAGGATGGCGTCGTAATCCGCGGCGTCCACCTCGGCTAACTTGCGGCTGTGATTGAGGCGACGAAAGGCCTCGCTCCCAAGGAATCCTTTCTGGGCAGGGTCCTTCTCGTCGTAGGCGTCGTATGGCGTCCATCCGCCGGCAGGTGATGCGAACTCCACCGCGACACCGGCCGTGTCGAGCACATCGAAAGGATGAGCGACCTCGGCGAAAAAGAAGCCGGTCTTGCGGTTGTGCGGGCCGATCACGGCCGCGTTGGTGACGATGAACAAGACGTGTTTTGTCATGGCTTTCCCCTTGAAAATGATTCAGTCGAGGATTCCGCTTCAGGGCGGCGTCCGCCGTCTCAATGGAGTGGTGACCTTGCACGGACGCGACAGCATCACTGCCTGGCCGCTAACTGATTCCGTGGCCTGGCGCGCCTCCGCGCTTCGCCATCTATTGCAGCATGCTGGGCGCCGCATGCTCGGCAATCCCATGCCGGTCCGCGCCTCATGCGTCCGCAACCTCACTATCGCCGCCTGGTGCCGTTAGACCCATAGCCGCGCCCTGAGGTGCTGAATTCCTTTAATGAGCTTCTTCAAATGCTCAGCCGCTTGGGCTGCCGCACGTTGCAAGCGGCCATCCGCGACCAAAGACGATCCATGCGTCGGGCAACTGGATCTTTACTCACGCAGCGAGTTTACATCGAATCCCGCGTGCCGCCCGTTAATCATGGTAAAATTTGGTAATGAGCTTCTGCGACGAGACCTTCTCGCCAGCTAATCCCGTTCCAATGGCGCCGGCGCGGCCGATATCTCGCCTGATGTTCCGGCCGAAAGCCTTGGCCCTTCGCCGCCGACTGCATCAGTTCTGCTCGAACCGGCGCAGGATTGCCTGGGGTGCTCGCAATACTGGCCGAGAACGAGTATTATAGATTGGTTATTCGCATATATTATGATTGTCCAAGTGCGCCGGGTTTCGCGTTCGATAAGATTCATCTGAGTGCCGCGCCGCGACCCGTTTAAGCGGCTCGCGGGTTTTTGCTGTTTTGTGCCGACATTCCATTAGGCGCGCAGATAGGCTCATAAGCAGCCCCGGAGTTGGACGCTGCGCCTTTCGCTTCGGTGGCTGGTCGGCAGACTGCTATCAAGTTCAGTTCGGTAAGAAGGAATCTTGAGGGAAAAGATTGTGACGAGCGACCTTGCCGAGCAGATTTCCCGGTCCTTCTCCTTCGGGCCCTTCGTGCTCATTCCCGAGCGCCAGTTGCTCTTGCAAGGCGATGCCCCTGTTCGCATAGGTGGCCGCGCACTGGATATCCTGACGACACTGGTCGAGCGCCCGGGGGAATTGGTCAACAAGCGCGAATTGATCACACGCGTTTGGCCGGACGTCGTTGTCGATGACGGAAACCTCAAGGTCAACATGGCTGCCTTGCGGCGAGCCCTCGGCGATGGCGCCGGGACGACGCAATACATAGCGACGGTTACCGGGCGGGGCTATCGGTTCATTGCGCCAGTCGAGGTCGTCAGAATGTTCGGCTTCGCGCCACCCGCAGCGGCGGCGAGAAAGCGCAGCCACAATCTACCGATCGCGACGACGAGGGTCTTCGGAAGGGCCGAGGCGATTGAAACCATTCGACGCGAGTTGAATTCATCCCGTTTGGTGTCGGTTGTCGGTGCCGGCGGCATCGGAAAGACGACGGTGGCGCTGGCCGTCGCCGAGCAGACGATCGGCGTGTTCAGAGACGGTGTCTGGCTGATCGATTTGGCGCGGTTAAAGGATTCGTCGCTCGTGCCCTATGCCGTTGCGGCTGCAATCGGTCTGGCAACGCACTCCGCGAATATGCTCGCTGCCTTGGGCAGCTATCTCCGCGATTGCGAAATGCTCCTCGTGTTCGACAATTGCGAGCACATCATTGAAGCGGCCGCCTCCTTTGCGGATCGGATTCTGGCCGAAGCGCCAGGCATCAGGATTCTCGCCACCAGCCGAGAGCCGCTCGGTGTGAGAGGCGAACGCGTCCGCAGGCTATCGGGATTGGCCGCGCCACCTGCGTCGTCCGACCTGAAAGCTGCCGAAGCGCTCGGCTATCCCGCCATTCAACTCTTTGTAGATCGCGCGACCGACAGGCTGGAGTCCTTCGAACTGAGCGACGCCAACGCGCTGACGATTACGGAAATTTGCCGGCGGCTCGACGGCCTTGCGTTGGCGATCGAACTTGCGGCGACACGCGTCGATTCCTTCGGCACGGACGGGTTGCTCGCGCATCTGGACGGTCGATTTCGCTCCCTGAGTGGGCATCGCGCCGGCCCCAAGCGCCATCGCACGCTGACGGCGATGATCGACTGGAGCTACGATACTCTCACGGAGAGCGAATGTGCGGTCATGCGCCGGCTGTCGGTCTTTGCCGGTTCGTTCGATCTCGATTCGGCCTGCGCCGTCGCCGGCGACGATTTCGACCGGGTGGTGCAGGTGATCGACGACGTCGCCAACCTGGTCGCAAAATCCCTGCTTTCGGTTGACGTCGCCGCCGACAAGCTTGTCTACCGGCTCCTGGAGACGACGCGCGGATATTGTGGCGAGCGGCTGCAACTGAGCGGCGAGGAGGAGGTCGTCCGCCGTCGGCATGCGGAGCATATTTGCACGGTTCTGGAGCGCGCAGCGAGCGAGTGGGCGCAAAGACCGGCCCCGGATTGGGCTGGTGCCTACGGAGGCGTCCTCGACGATCTGCGCTCGGCGCTGGACTGGGCCGGAGGGGTCGCCGCGGACAAATCGCTGTACGCCCGGCTCGCGCTCGCGGGAAGCCTGCTCTGGAACCACTTCTCTTTTACCGAAGAATGCCGCGTTCGCGTCTCGCGGGCGCTCGAGGAACTCGATGCAGCGGGGCTTGTCGGGACGGCGGCAGAGATGCAGCTTCAGGTGTCGTTCGCAGGCACGACGATGTTCACGCGCGGCGCCATACCCGTGGCCATGGATGCGATGCGACGGGCATTGGAAATTGCCGTTCGGATCGGCGACATCGACCATCAGCTCCGTTGCCTGCGGATGATCGGTACATACCAGCTCTTCAGCGGCGAGCACAATGCCGGGATCGGGACGCTTGAGACCTTCATTTCAATCGCCACCGCGGCGGACCCTTCCGCGTTGCCGGCGGGAGAAACGCATTTGGCCGTAGCCGATCTACTCATCGGCCGGCTGGAAGGCGCCCGGGAACGTATTGAACGTTTTTATGGGAACTACTTGAAAGACTCCAACGACCCGCGGTTCGCGCGTTTCCTGTACGATGGAAATGTCGATGTGGGGATTATCCTGTCGCACATACAGTGGCTGACGGGTTTGCCCGACACGGCCGCGCGCACCACAGAGGTCACAATCGCGCTCGCGCGAAAGACCGGGCATGAGCTTTCGCTCAGTAATGCGCTCGCCTGGGCCAGCCTAACCTTTCTGATGAGCAGGCGTTATCAAGAATGTGACCGCTTTGCCGCGATGCTTGACGATCAAATCGTACGGCATGGTATCGTCATCTGGCGGCCTGTTGCCACTTTCTGTCGCGGAGCAGTGGCGTGTGCTCAAGGGGACATGGCGGGCGAAGTTTTGGGCGTGCTCGAACAAGCTGTTGAAGAGTTCCGCGCTATCAGGCATCTAGCGCGGTTCCCTTTCTATCTCGGAGGCTTTGCGGACGCACTAGCCAAGTACGGTCGGCTAATCGACGCCGCCACTGCCATCCAGGAAGCGATCGATTGCGCGCAAGAGCACAACGAGCAGTGGTGCGTTCCTGAGCTGCTGCGCATCCAGGCGTCCATTCTGTCGGCCGAGGCCCGCCGCGATGAGGCGGAAGCACTCCTCATCGAGTCGATGGCGTTGGCCGAGAAAATCGGTGCGTTGTCGTGGCGATTGCGATCAGCCTGCGATCTCGCAAGCCTCTGGCAAATACGATTGCGGGCGCATGATGCGCGCAAAATGCTGCAACCGGTTTATAATGAATTCACTGAAGGATTGGAAACGCACGACCTTGCCCTCGCAGCCGACCTGCTCGCCTCCCTTGCGCACCTTGGAGAGGACAAAGAGGTTAAAACCAATCTCGCCGACTTCGTCCCTCAAACTGGATGCGAACTCTAAGGGTGAGATGAAGTGGTAAGGAAGAAGATGACGGGTCAGCTACTATGACCAACCGTATGGCAGCGTTCGAGCACGATGATTTGCAGCGAGCGCTGGCCCTATGACGAGAACATTCCTCCAACAGCAAGGTTAGGACGCGGTCCTCGTTCCAAAGCCCTGAGGGTTCCCATCCCGGCTCATCAGAAACTAACGGCTGGCTTTTTCCTGCCATGCGGCCGTGGGTGGCCGTTTTCGCTTGGTTCGGAAGCGCGGTATTCAAGATCCTCCCGCAGCGAAGAAACCCCGGCGGGTCTTGGGAACGGCGAATTCGGTCATCAATCCCTGTCACCCTCCCTTGGCGGATAAACTTCGATGTTCGCTGACCAGTAGTGTCTGGCAATGTTCTGGCTGTTGCGGATGACGTGATATGCAATATCGGGATCACCTCCTTCGAAAGTGTCGGGATCCGCACCGCACATCAGGCAGTACATGCGCTGATGAACGACAGCAGCGAAGTACTCAAGCGTCGGCGCCATGCCATGCTGGCCGATTGCCGTCATGACTTCGCAAGCGTGATTTCTTGCCTCCGTCAGAACTGCAAGGATTGCGTTCGACAACATCTTGTCAGTGCGGTGGATAACCTCGGCGATCTGCATCTCGGCAGGATCTTTGCCGGCATTGCCTTGTCGCATGGGCTTTTCCTTCGATCCTCGTGCCGGAATTCAGCCGCCGTCGGGTACCATCGTGCTGTACGACAGGTAGTTTTTCGCGCTGTCGGTGAACTCGCGGTCAGTCCGGAAGAGGAATGAACTCACCACGATCGCCGATCGGAAGGTCGAAGCGTCCCTCCCCCCACTTTCCGGCTCGCCACTCCGCCTTCGCTTCTTCGATACGTTCCTTCGACGAGGCAACGAAATTCCACCAGATATATCTGGGTCCTGAGAAGGTGGCGCCGCCGAGGATCATGATCCTCGCGCCCTTTTCACCCGCCGCCACCGTGATCCTGTCTCCGGGACGAAACACCATCATTTGCATCGCTGCGAACTCTTGCCCGGCGACGGAGATCGAACCGTCGACAATGTAGATCGCACGGTCTTCATGCTCGTCCGGCATCGGCAGACGCGCGGCCGGAGCCAGTTCGACGTCCGCATAGAAGGTTTGCGAAAGCATCCTGGCGGGCGCCTGCTCGCCGTAAGCGCTACCGAGGATAAGTCGCGCCGAGATACCGTTATCCTCGATCATGGGCAGCGCGTTCTTGGCGTGATGTTCGAATGACGGGGTCACATCCTCATGGCTTTCGGGCAGAGCCAGCCATGTCTGGATTCCGAACAAGCTGTTCGGGCCGGTCCGCGCTGCGGCACTCGTGCGTTCCGAGTGAGATACGCCCCTGCCTGCGACCATCCAGTTCAACTCTCCCGGTCTTATGATCTGGTCGGCGCCGGTGCTGTCCCGATGGTGAAAGTCGCCGCGATAGAGGTAGGTGACGGTGCCGAGGCCGATGTGAGGGTGGGGACGAACGTCGATGCCCTGCCCGGTCAGGAGTTCGGCGGGGCCGGCCTGATCGAAGAAAATGAACGGCCCGACCATCTGCCGTTTCGGCGCGGGCAGAGCGCGACGGACTTCGAAGCCGCCTAGGTCGCGGGCTCGGGGAATGATCAGCGTTTCAATCGCGTCCACGCCCACTTGATCAGGGCATCCGGGTTCGATGCCGGGGTTCCAGCTCATTCAATACGTCCTTCTAGTGGCGGTTTCATCCGACGCGTTTGCCCTGCGGTCCGGAGGAGACGAAAACTCACAGGCTGTAATCTACGCCCGCGCCATACTATGTCTACATCATCGGTTGCGCCAAGGCAGTGAAAACCCAGGGCCGGTCGGCTGTTGATCGCCGGCCCGAGCGAGGACGTGGATGGCGAGCGAAGGCCGCTGCGCGGTTTTCGCTCGCCAACTCGTAGCCCGATTACATTCCTGTGCCGGTTTTGGGCGCTGGGGTGTTAAGCAATTGCTGCTCCCACAGATATGCAATCCCGCTACCGCCAACATGCTGCACGATAACGTCTGTGATCCTTGCCGCCTGTTCTGCACGAGCCCAGTCGCGCTGCCATTCGGCCGCGAGCGCCAACCAGGTCATCATGTTGACGCCGGCTGCGATCATGCGTTGAATTGCGACCTGGTGCGCCTCGACCGAGACTGCGCCCGAGGCGTCGGTAATCACCGTGACGTCCCAGCCTTCGCCCGCAGCCTGAATTGCCGGCATGGCGACACATACCTCCGTCCAGAGACCCGCTATAACGAGTTGCTTGCGGCCGGTCGCCTTCACGAGGTCGACGACCTTCTGATCCTGCCAGGTGTTGATGAGCGTCCGGTCGATTATCTCCTGGCCGGGAAACACGTCCGCGATCTGGGGGAACAGATTGCCGCCGCGCTCTGCGATCACTGTGGTCAGGATCGTCGGAACGCAGAAGGCCTTGGCCGCCTTCGCAAGACCGACGGTGTTGTTGACCACCATTGTAGGCTCGTGGCTGTTTACGTTCGCGAGCTGATAGGGCTGGTGGTCTATGAGAACGAGCACCGAATCTTCGGGACGCAGGAGTGAGTTGAGGCCGTTACGAAAGGTCATGGATTGTCCTGGGTTGGCGGTTCGTCGAGGTACATGTGAACGCTTCTTGAAAAGCGATCCGCGAGAACCCTGTCATTCTCACATGCGATACGGTAGTCCTCGGATAGGGTGAGCAGTGTTGCAGAATGAGGAACGCCGGGTGGAAATCGAGGATCTCAGGACATTCGTGGAAGTTGCCGATGCGGGCGGAGTGACACCGGCGGCGCAACGGCTCGGCATCTCCAAGTCAATGGTCAGCAGGCGCATCGCCCGGCTCGAGGCAGATCTTGGCGCGCAGCTTGTGGCACGGACGACGCGTGGCATCGCCCTTACCGAAGAAGGTGCCACCTTCCGAGACTACGCCGCGAGAATCTCGGCCGAGATCGATGCGGCGCGCGAAACGATCCTGCCGGCCGGGGAGCTCTGCGGCCGGCTGCGAGTTGCAGCACCTCTTTCGTTCGGCCCGACGCACTTCGCGCCCGTCCTGTCTCAAATGGCGCGTCGGCACCCGCAACTACACGTCTACTCGTGCTACACCGACCGCTTCGTCGATCTCATCACCGAAGGCTTCGACTGCGCCATTCGGGTCGGCTACCTGTCGGATTCCAATCTCGTCGCCAGACGTGTCGGACCACTGTATGGAAAATTCGTCGCCAGCCCGGACTACATCGCGGCGAACGGTTCACCTGAGACGCCGGACGAGCTTCTCAACCATCAGGCTCTAATGCAAGGAACCGAAATCTGGCAGGTCACCGATGGAGACCAAGTTCTCAACATTCGGCCACAAGGACGCTTCAAGGCCGACAATGGCGTAGCGCTCCTTGCGGCCGCGTTGGAAGGGCTCGGGATAGCAAGACTCCCGAACGGCCTTACGGATGAACATATCTCCTCGGGTGCGCTCGTCGAGGTGATGCCACGCCACGCGCCGCCTCCAGCCGGCATCTTCGTCGTCAGGCCTCCCGGACAGCATCCGGCCAAGAAGGTTCGCGTGCTGACAGAGATGCTGATTGAATGCTTCGATTCCGGCTCGTAGAAAGCGCCTCGAATCTGTGGCGCAAGATGTTCTGAGTAAAACTCGCCCAGCCGCATTGCCGCCTGGCCCACATATTCAGGCAGCCGCGACAGGGAGATCGTCAACGGTGCTGTGAACTGCTCGCCTTTCGAAGAGCGAGCCCATAGGCTGCCATAGATCGACGTCGAGCTTGCTGCCTCCAGCCTTTCCAAGGAAGACAAACGGCCTTCGGCAGCGAGCGCGGAGAGTGAAGCCCGTAGCCGCGCTGAGGAGCGTAGAGCTGTGGCCCTGCAGGACTAGCGAACGCACCGACGAGAGCCGAAACAGCGGATACCTGGCCAGTTCCTCTTCGCGCAACACTCTGTCGCGATCGTCGTCACTACGGGAATCCCTGCGGAAGCACAAAATAAGCCGAACTGGTCGTCGAGGGCTTCTGCGCCTCCCGACCCTGCTGAAACTTGACTGTCAGTAACTGAAAGGACCAACATGATCGATCTAAGCGGAAAGCGCGCCTTGATCACCGGCGGCTCGCGCGGCATCGGTGCAGCAATTGCCGAGGCGCTTGCCGATAACGGAGCCGACGTGGCGTTCACCTATCAGCATTCGGTTGAGAAGGCTGAGGCGGTGGCAAAAAATATTGAAAGCCGCGGCCAGCGCGCGTTTGCCATCCAGGCCGACAGCGCCGATCCGAACGCAATAGCTCGAGCGGTAGAAAAAGCCGTGTCTGCGCTCGGCGGGCTCGACATCCTTGTCAACAGCGCAGCTATCGGCCATTCCGGAACCATTGCGGACCTGGATGTGGAAGAATATCAGGCCCTGATGGACGTCAACGTGCGAGCGCCAGTGCTGTTCGCGAAAGCTGTTATCCCGCATTTGCAGGAAGGTGGCCGTATCATCACTATCGGTTCCGCCCTTGGCGAGCGGGTGCCATTTCCCGGAATTACGCCTTACGCCATGTCCAAGGCGGCGCTCACCTCATTCACCCGCGGCCTCTCGCGTGAACTGGGACCAAAGGGCATAACTGTGAATCTCGTGCAACCAGGCGCGACCGACACGGATGCCAACCCCGCCGACGGCGCGGCCGCCGATTTCCAGCGGAGCCTGACGTCGCTGGGACGCTACGGCGAGCCACGCGAGATCGCGAACGCCGTGGTCTTTCTTGCGAGCCCTGCCGCCAGCGTGATCACCGGCGCAACCCTGACTGCAGACGGAGGGGCAATCGCCTAGCCGGAGATCACCGAGCACCTCTCAGTGGCAGTGGCTCCGGCTGTGAAGGCCGTCAGGCTGAGAGGTGATAAGTCAACCGCCGGCAATACAACGGAGCATTGTCAAAAGGCGCGCTCTGCACGGCTGCAGAAATAGTGGACCGTCAGATCGATCAGATTCGGGCGCCGCCCGTCGCGTCAATCATCTGACCCGTCGTCCAACGCGCATCGTTCGATGCGAGGAAGGTGATGACGTCGGCCACGTCCTCCGCCCGTCCGACACGTGAGAAGACCGAGAGTGCTTCGGCGCCGGCGCGCGCATCCGGCGATGCCAGCCACTCGGCATTCATGTCCGTCTCCGTCACACCCGGCAGCACGGCATTGACTGTTATCCCGCGAGCCGCCAATTCAGGTGCCAGCGCAAGTGTCAATGTCTCGAGCGCGCCCTTGGAGGCAGCATACGCGGGATGCGTCGGCGCCGCGATCCGTGTAAACCCGGTCGAGACATTGATGATCCGGCCGTTCTCGCGAATGTGGTCAGCGACGGCCTGGATCAGGAAGAACGGCGCCTTGTAGTTAATCGTCATCACCTCGTCGAACGCGGCTTCGCTCGTCTGCTTCAACGGCAGTGCAGGCGCGATGCCGGCATTGTTCACCAGAATGTCGAGACCAGCCGAGCCCGTCTCGGTACGCGCGGCTTCGCTGAACTGCGCCCAGAGGCTGTCGGCCGCGTCCTTGCCCTGTCTGAAATCGGCCTTCACGGCGACGGCCTTGAGGCCTAGCGCTTCGATGTCGCGTACCGTGGCATTGGCCGCATCCGAATTGGCGGTGTAGTGCACGCCGATCAGCGCGGCACCCTCCTTGGCGAATGCAAGGGCTGCCGCCCGGCCGATACCACGAGAACTTCCGGTTACAAGGGCTATCTTGTTTGCTAGTCTTCGGGACATGGGCCACTCCGTTGCTAAATTAAATAGTGAACCCTATAATAAGAGGCGATAGACGTATGTCAACAATTTAATAGGGATCGCTATTTTAATGGCTGAGGCTGTCCGCAAACGAGGCAGACCGCGTGTTCTCGACCGCGACATCGGGCTCGACATCGCGGTACGGCTTTTCTGGGAACGGGGCTACGAGGGAACATCGACCGCCGACCTTACTAAGGCGATGGGAATCAATCCGCCCACGCTTTATTCCATGTTCGGCTCTAAGGAAGAGTTGTACCGTCAGGCGCTCGACTTCAGCATTGCCCGTGAAAACAGCCGACGGTTGAAAATCCTGCAATCGAGTCTTCCGGTTTATGAAGCCCTGAGCCTCTACCTTTATGATATCGCTGACGGAGACACCCAGCCGGACAAGCCGCCAGGTTGCATGGTCTCAACGGCCGTCCTGCAGCATGCGGAAGAAAATGCATCCGTCGCGCGGATGACGGCAACATTGCGCGAGACGTCGATGCAGACCCTCAAAGCCCGCTTCGACCGTGCCGTCGAGGAAGGCGAACTGCCTCCACATACTGATACCGACACGCTCGCGCGCTTCTATGGTGCGATTATCCAAGGCATGTCCGCCCAGGCCTGCGACGGCGCCTGCAATGCGCTTTTGAAACGGCTGATCGACATCGCACTCACAGCTTGGCCTGGAAAGCGGCAGACTTCCGCGGAAAACTCAGATTAAAGGCGCTTAACCACTCATATGACCGCAAGGAAGGCAGTGCTCGATATTGGAAATGTTATTGCCTCTGGCCGCCAAAGGAAGAGGGAAAACTTTCGCGCGTCTTGTCGAACCGGCGCGGCATGTGGCGCTATTTTACCTCCGGCGTGGACAATCGGCATCCGGTGCAGTTGAAATGATTTGAACCAGCGATCCTCAGGAAAACAAGTCGCCGCTCCCACAAAATCAATGAGTTGAGGCATAAAGTGGAGCCGCAACCAGCATGCAATTACTAATCGCTCAGCCGCAGGCTTGCCGGTCATGACATCCCGCTTCCAGCCGACATTAAACTCGAAAAATGATGTAGCGCTATGAGCCATTCATCTTCCGTCTCCACCACGACGAAAGATGAGCGGACCCTGTTGCGCAAGATCGTGCCGTCCAGATGGCGATTCACGATGTTGCCGAAACCCTGCGCCATGAACACACCCTTGCCCAAAGAACGGATGGTCTGATCGACGAGGGAAAGCGTGACGCCGCGGAGGGTATCTTCGTAGCTGCTGAATTACTCCTCCACCTGCGGGCGGCCGACATAGAGCCTTGGGAGCAAGCCAAAAAAAACAGCGTCGCTCGTATAGATCCGAGCCAGCGCCTTACTATCCCAGGTCGCAGCCGCAGCGTTCCATCGCTGCTGTATCTCATTGAGAATTATATCATGCATTTGAAAACAGGTACTCTCAGCCGGAAGCCCTGCGGCGGCCGTTGGTTATGTTTGGGGTTGAATATGGTTGGTAGGGCGTGACCCCACCCCTTGCGTCGTGGCGACGCCTGCCGTCGGCGGTTGTCCGCCGACGGAATCGCGCTTTCGAAAGTCAGTCGTAGTATTCTACGGGCGCTTTCTTGAAGCCCTGCCAGGTTTCCATGTCGTGGCCGGGTACGACGATCGCGTTTTCCTTCTCGACGACACGGCGCAACCTGCGCACGGATGCGGCAGCCTCGCGCGCCGAGGTCAGAGCGCCGGGCAGGCACTTCTCGTTCCAATGATCCATCGTATAGGCGGCATCGATCGCTAGCAGGATCGGGCCTGTGTTCGGCAACCGCACCATGATCGACTGATGACCGGGCGTATGCCCGGGCGACATGAACGTCTGCACACTGCCGTCGCCGAACACGTCGTACTGGTCTTCGTCTTCCATCACGTCCCAGGTGATGCCATCCTTGGTCAGGTCCTTCTTGATATAGCCGCCTTGCATGAACCAGTCGGCGGAGAAGGCCCAATCGATCTCGCGCCGCTGCACCAGATGGCGCGCCTTGGGAAAATTGCCGCAGGCGCCGGAATGATCGAGATGCAGATGCGAGTGGAGCACGAACTTGATGTCGTCAGGCTTCATGCCGATCTTGGCGAGCTGGTTCACGCAGCCTTCCGCCGGATCCATGATCGGGTAGTATTTTTTGGTCGTCTCGCCCCACCAAGCTTCCGGATCATGGGCCGCCTCGACGGCCGTACCGCCATCGATGACGATGTTGCCCTTGGGGTGAACGATCAGATACCACGGTATCGGCGTGAAGAAAGGCTCCTGGCTGTAGCCGAGCTTGATGTCGACTTCTTTCTGCCGGATCTGGCCGGTCTGGAACATGTAGAGCCTGATATTTGTGCTCATGGGGTCTCCTCCTGTCGTGAATATGCTGCGGCTTACGCCGCGGTTTTCGATTTTCCGCTCAACGTGACGGCCAGAAGCTCATCGTAGGTCCAGTCTGTCTTCAAAGCTTCCGCGACGCGGTTGCCGTCGTGAATGACCATGACGCGATCGGCCAGCGCGAGTGTTTCGCGCAATGACGACGACACAAGCAACACCGCCGCGCCATCCTGCGCAAGCTGCAGGATGATGTCGTAGATTTCCTTGATCGCACCGACATCCACGCCATTCGTCGGTTCGACGATGATGTAGAGAAGTGCACCGGCGCTCATCCATTTGCCGATGACCAGTTTCTGCTGGTTACCGCCCGAGAAGAAACGGACCTGGATGGTGGCATCGCGCGGGCGTACGGCGAGCTGATCCATCACCTCGTCCGCATATTTCTTCATCGCGCCGGGACGGATGGTCAAAAACCTCTCCAGCGTGTTCAGCACCGGAAGGCAGATGTTCTCGGCAACGGTCAGCGACGAAAAGAGCGCCTGCTTGCGGCGGTCCTCGGGAATGAGGGCCACGCCTGAACGGCGCGCGGCAATCGGTGTGCCGACGTCAATGACCTCGCCGCGCAGGCTGGCGTTGCCCGCGTGGCGCACGATACCGCCGAGTGCGCGTGCAACATCCTCCATGCCGCCGCCGACCGGCCCCGTGATGCCCAGAACCTCGCCCGCACGGACTGTGAAGGAGAGTGGTGACAGATTGGCCGTCGCCAGTCCCTTTACCTCCAGAAGAACCTCCGGGCGGACCCGGCTGCCGTCATTGTAGGCCGACAGCTCTGCGCGATTGCGATCGACCATCAACTCGGTCACTCGATCCTCAGTAACTTCGCCGCGGTTGAGCGTGCCGGAGACCAGCCCGCCGCGCAGGATCGTTGCACGATCGCAGATTTCCTGCACCTCCTTGAGGCGATGGGAAATGTAAACGATAGCGATCCCCTGCGTTTTGAAGCGCTCGATGATGCGGAAGAGCATCTCCGATTCTGCGGCGGAAAGGCGCGCCGTCGGCTCATCCAGCACGATCAGCTTGTAGCGACGATGGAAAAGCGTCGCCAGCGTAACCAGCTGCATCTCGGCTGCCGACAGCGTGCCGGCAACGCGGCGCGCGTCGAGATCGATGCCCATTTCGGTCAGGATCGCGGTTGCCTCGTCGTGGATTGCCCGGTCGCTGACCCCAAAACGCCCCGGTTCGTTGCCGAGCAGGATATTCTGCCCGACGGTGAAGCTGGAAACGAGTTCGGCGTCCTGATAGACGGCGCCGAGGCCCAGGCGGTGCGCTTCAGGCGGGCTAGAGACGCGCACGGGCGCGCCTTCGAGGAGAATCTCGCCGGCGCTGGGTGAATAGACGCCGGTGAGGATCTTGATCAAGGTAGACTTGCCGGCGCCGTTTTCGCCGAGCAGGCCGTGGACCTCGCCGGCAAGGAAGCTGAGGCTCACGCCTTTCAGTGCCTTGGTGCCGGCAAATTCCTTCTCGAGATTCTTAAGTTCGACGAGTGCTGTTCCGGTCATGGCCCTCACCTCAGATGAACTTGAGGTGGACTTCTTCGCGGTTCAGAAGCGCGTTTGCGCCGACCGCAATGATGAGAACCAGCCCCTGGAAGATGTGGCGGGCTGCAAATGGGAAGCCGACCATGTTCATGCCGGAATCCACCATATAGAGGAAGAAGACGCCGACGAGCGTGCCAAGCAGATGCGGCCTGCCTTTGCCGAGCACGGTCGCGCCAAGGAACACGGCAGCGAATGCCTCCAGCAGATATCCTTCACCACCGACGGGCTGTGCCGATGAAGAGATGGAGGTCACGATCACCCCGGCAATGCCCGACATGAGCGCCGACAACACGAAGGCGAGGATGACCCAGCGATAGACGTTGATGCCGGAATAGAAGGCTGCCATCGGATTGTCGCCGACGGCGGCGATGTAGTGGCCGATGCGGGTACGGGTGGCGGCGACCAAGGCGACGAGGAAGACGGCAAGCAGGATGAGGACCGGGACGCCGACAATGCCGAATTTGCCCTGGCCTAGATAAAGGAAGGCCGTTTCGTCATAGCCGACCGGCACCTGATAGCCGCCGGTGATGAAGATGTTGATGCCCGAAAGAACGAACATCACTCCCAGTGTCACCACGATGCCGGACAGGCGACCATAAGTGACGAGAATGCCGTTGACCGCACCGATCAGGCACGCGGCAATGAGCGCGACAGCTATTGCGGCCCATGGTCCGAGGATCGGAATGAGGAAGGCGACGAGGATCGAGGACGTGGTAACCGTCAGGCCAATCGACAAATCGAAGCTGCCGGAAATGACGACCCATGTCAGGCCGAGTGATACGAGCGCGCTGACGATCATAGAGAACAGGATGTTGTTGAGGTTCGACAAGCTCGCGAAATAGGGCGAGGCGATGGAAAAGCCGACCGCCGCCAGCACCAGCACGATAATGGTTCCCCACCGCCGCAGAAAGCGCATGGCGGAGGATTCATTTCGTCCCGCTGTCTGTGTCTTTGCCACGAGTTTTTTCGTCGTCTTCGCCTTCGCGAGGCTTTCCTGCTCAGCTTGCGTCACTGTACTGTTCCAGTCGTTCTTGATCGATAGAAGGCAAGCGTTAGCCTGCGCCGAACCGCTTACCGTGTGGCATGTCATGGGAGACGCATGCGGCGGGCGGGAAGATCAAGCCCGCCGCATGCCAGGCTGGCTCTTAGCCGCCGAACTGCTTCAGCAGTGCGATCGCTTGCTCATCCATGCTCTTGAGTTCGGCAAGGGCCTCTGCCGCCTGATCGGGCGTCTTGGTGATGACTGGAATGCGGTAGACGATGTTCGGGACATCCTCGCCTCGGGCGAGCTTGACGGCGAGTTCGCCGGTCTTGCGGCCGATTTCGGGAAACGGCGAGTCGCAGCTGAAAACCACCGGAACCTGCTTGGCGGCCCAGGCTTCGAGGAATTGGGTGGAGAGATAGTGGTTGAACAGCGGGACGTCGTCGCGGTTCATCTGCTTGAGCGCTTGCGCTGCTCCGAGTGTGAAGGGCCACCACCACGAGATAAAGCCGGCAAGCGAACCGGGCTCGGGATTGGCCTGCAGAAGGGACAGCATATTCTTGCGGCCCACGGAGATTTCGTCCGTCGTGCCCTGTCCACCGTCGATGAACGGAAGAACCTTCATGCGCGGCTCGTAGCGGCACATCAGCTCGAACATATCGACTTCCATGTCGAACGGCGTGAAGTAGCCACGCTGCTCGGCGGTCTGGGCGAAGGTGCCCTGACGCTTGCAGTAGTTCTGCACGAAATATCCGAGCGTGGTGGCGGTGCCCCACACGTCGTCCATAACGGCGGGCGAATCCTTCACAGGGATCGTAAAGCCGACCGTCTTGATGCCGCGCTTATGAGCCTCGTCGGCGATGTAGGCCGTCTCGGATTCCTGGGAGTAAATACCAATGACGAGAGCGTCGATGCCGCGATCTAGCAATGCACGGGAAGCGGCCTGCTCGCTTGCCTTGGTCGGCTCGCCGCGAACGGTGACGACTTCACCACCGGCATCGAGCACCGCCTTGACGATCTGCCAGCAGCCGCGCCGCCAAGGCTGGTTGAACGGGCCGTAGGTCAGCGGCACGCCGATGCGCACCTTCTTGCCTGGCGCCGGTGGCGTGATTTCTTCCGCACTCGCAACCGTCGCAGACCCGGCAAGGACAGCGCCGCCGATAATGCCAGCTGCGCTCTTTAGAATGGTGCGCCGACTGAACTTCGCATATTCGCTGGCCTCCTGGGCAAGTCTTCGCAGTCGTGCGGTGTCATCAAAGAAGCTCATGTTTTCCTCCCTGTTGCTTCGGATTTCGGCCCGAGGAGCCCGGCGCTTGTAGACCGACGACGGCTGCGCACGCGTCGCCGGCGGCGCTGGACCGATGCCCCACGCCCTGCCCGCTTCGTGAACCTGAAACCCGCCGAGGCGACCGTCGCGCCCCTCCTCTGGACAAGGAACCATATTACATGGTTGCCTGACAAGTGGATTCTGCTATTCTTGCGGAAAAAGTTGCAACAGGGCAGTGGGAGGCGGCAAAGCCTGTTAAAACCTCGCGTGGTAGGGACAGGCAAAAACGCTCGGAGGTGCGCATGGTGCTAGATCACAAGGTAACTCGCGGCCCGTCGCTTGCGGATTCGGTCGCTGGCCGAATTCGCGCCGACATAACGTCCGGAACCTACGCGAAGGGCGACAGACTTCCGACGGAGCGTGTTCTTGCAGAGAAATACGGCGTGAGCCGGCCCATCGTGCGTGAAGCGATCGGCACGCTCAAGCGGGACGGTCTGGTTTCAACGCGCCAGGGGCTTGGCGCCTTCGTCATTGAGACGAAGGAGGTCGCCTTCCGGTTGGCAGGCGTCGATCTGACCGATGCTCTGGATGTCCAGAATGTTATCGAGCTGCTGATGGCAGTTGAATCCGCTGCAACGGCGCTGGCAGCAGAGCGGCGTTCCGCAAAGCAGCTCGTCGAGATCGAGCGTCGGCTCAACGCCATCCAGACGGCATTCGATAATGGTTCGGCCGGCATCGAGGAGGACCTGGCGTTTCACCGGGAGATCGTCGATGCATGCGGCAATCCGTATTTTCGGGAGATGTCAGATTTCCTTGAAGCCCATGTCCGAAACTTCATCCGCAAAGCCCGGGCCAGCACACTGCGCAACGCCTTGCTCGAGCAGGTGCAAGCCGAGCACGTCGCCATCTACAATGCAATCGCCAATGGTGATGCGCAGGAGGCGCGGCTTGCAGCAGAGGATCACCTTCGCGGGGCCGCCAATCGACTCACCTTGCTTCTCCACGAAAACTCCTCATGAACGGAAGTTAGTTCCCGAGCAGCCATCTCAAGCGGGCTTATCAAAAGCTGAACCATGCGTCGGGCGTAGATGCAGCATCGGGTGTGGAATAATAAGGTTCTAATTGGAATACGAACCATCGACCCCACTTTTCCGCAACTGTGCAGTTGAACGGAATCGAACCTGAGGCCCATTTGTTTCGAAACCGTCGAAGTTTCAAGAATGCTCGAGTCTGGAAACTGAAGCCAAATCCTCACGCGCTAACGCCACAATGCCGATATTGGAACAGCGGACAAACGTTCCCCGAAAGGGATCACCTTATGATGGTCATACAAGACCATGCCCGAAACAAACCGTTCTCCGGATGCTTCGGCCAAAATTCGCAATCCCGAAAAATCGGAATTCGAGACAGATGCTGCCGCTTTTATCTCGATGCCGACGATCCGGCCTCTTCTATCTTCAATGACGATATCGACTTCGTTCTGCTGCTTGTCACGAAAATGCGAAAACTCGTATCGGCTATGCCCGCCGCTGGCGAGCTTTAGGATCTCCCCAAACACGAAAGTCTCCAGCAAAGCCCCGAACTGACCCCTGTTGTCGCGCAGGCGGTCGAGAGAGAGGTCACGAAGAGAAGAGAGCAGACCAGAGTCGAGGAAATGGATTTTCGGTGTTTTGGTCAGGCGTTTCAGTTTGTTCGAAAACCATGGTTGCAAGGTTCGGGCGAGGAACAGGCTCTCGAAGATGCCGACATATTTTTGCGTTGTGATGTGATTCATCCCGATGGCGGCGCCAATTCCGGAATAGTTCACGAGTTGTCCCGAATGCTCTGCCAGAATGCCTAGCAAGCGCGGCATTTGAGCGATCTGCTCGATCTGTGCGACATCGCGAACGTCGCGTTGAACGATCGCATTGATGTAATCCGCATACCAGTCCTGCCTGCGGCTCAAGGTTTTGCGGCCCAATGCCTCGGGATATCCACCTGCCAGAACTACAGCTATCAGGTCGTCACCGACGATTGGTTCTCCGGCCGTGGCTTCATTTTGAAAGGCGTCACGCAGGAAGGTGCTGCCGGCCCTTCTGATCTCGCTTTGCGCAAGTGGTAGCAATCGAACGACTTCCATGCGCCCTGCGAGTGAGTCTGCCACGCGTGGCAGCGTCATGAGATTTGCTGAACCAGTCAGGAGGAAACGCCCTGGGCGCTGGTCCGTATCCACGCTTTCCTTGATCGCCAACAACAGCTCGGGAGCGCGCTGAATTTCGTCGATGATGGCGCGATCCATACGTCTTACAAAGCCAACTGGATCCTGCCGCGCTGCGTCCAAGGTCGTCGCATTATCGAGCGTGTAATACTCCATCCCCTCCTTGGCCATTTTCTTAGCCAACGTCGTTTTTCCTGATTGTCGGGGACCTACGATCAGTACGACTCGCGTGTCTGACATGGCGTCGGCAACGCGCCGCTCAACGAGCCTTGGGTACAGCGCCACAGCTTCATTCCCTTGATGACTGTTTGAAACTACGGCGATGACTGATTGAAAGTCAATGTGTGACCGTTTGAAATTAACGTGGCGGGTAATTTAAAGTTGGCGACATGCCAGATTGCGGCATGAGGTAGGCGAGAGGCCATGCAGGCGCTGCTGAACCTTCGCTGATTGGTCACCGAGTAACCTTGTAAGCGTGGTAGGACAAGCCAACTGAGCACTAACAAACACATACCCACGTCGAAAAACTTTGCGCCACGGATAGCGGAGCGCAAAGTCCCTCGTCGTTGAAGTCACACGGACTGAGCGAAAGGTTCACGCAAAGCGGACAGACCATGTGACTTGCGCAACAGATCGGCCGCCCTCTCTCCGATGACAACACATGGTGCCATCGTGTTGCCGGTGGTGATCCGCGGCATGATCGAGGAATCCGCGATACGAAGGCTATCGATGCCATATACCTTGAGCTCCCTATCGACGACCGACATATTGTCACGTCCCATTTTGGCGGTGCAGGATTGATGCCAATAGGTGACGGCCGAGCGTCTAATGAAATCGATCATGCCTGACCTGCTGCGCGGGCCTGGAGCGGTTTCACCCGTTACCAGAGGTCTGAAGCCATCGCTGTTTCCCAGTTCGCGACACAACTCGACTGCGGCCAACGCGGCTGCCATGTCTTCGGGCTCACTGAGGGAGTTCGGCTCGATCAGGACGGGATCGTTTATGTCGGGGCCAGAGAGCCTCAATCGTCCGCGGCTTTTCGGCTGTGCAAGACCGTTGAACATCGTCCAACCGTATTCTGGCGTTTGGAGACCCGTTTCGGATGGTGAAGGCACCGCGAACTCCAACTGACACTGGAGGATGTCGGGCTGGTTTAGACGCGTGTCACTCTTCCAGTAGATGTTCGCCTCGCAGCCGCTACCGCCAACAGCTTCCGGTTTTCGGTAGGCCCAGGTGCAGCCGAAAGCGAGATGATCCTGATGATTGCGACCGACACCCGGCAGGTCTTGCACGACTGTAATACCATGCGACTGCAGATCTTTTTTTGGGCCGATCCCGGACTGCATAAGGACCTTCGGCGTATTGATCGCCCCCAGTGACAGCACCGTCTCGCAATGCGCCATGAACTGGCGTTGCCGACCATCGACCAGAGCCTCCACTCCTTTCACCCGCTTACCATCGAAGATGAGACGCGTAACCAACGCATCGGTCAGCACCGTCAGGTTGCGGCGCGACAGCAGTGGACGAACATAAGAGTGGAATACCGATTCCCGCTTGCCATCCCGGATCCGTAGCTCAGCGATCGATGCGCCTCCGGGGACTTCCATCATCTCGCCGTTCGTTGAACCGAAGACCGGAACGCCCAGAGCTGACGCGGCGCTCAACAGGGCCTCTGCGACTGGCTGGGGTGACAGAGGCTGTGCGACATGCACTGGCCCCCCCGTTCCGCGACGGGATGGGTCCACGTCGCCCTGCCAATCTTCGATCCGGCGATAATAACCGAGGATCGACTCATATCCCCAGGCATCATCACCCGCCTCTGCTGCGAAGTAATCCCAATCCGCCTTGTGTCCCCTGGCCCATACCATGACGTTGATACTCGAACCGCCGCCTAGCCCCTTACCCATACTGAGAGGGAGTCGTCGCCCGTCCAAACCAGGAGCCGGTTGTCCAACAAAGCTCCAGTCCCGGCTCGATCCGAGATTAAGCGGCCACTGCGCGGGGTTCGATACGGTTTCGGATTTATCATCGCCACCTGCTTCAAGCAGCAGGACGCTGGCGTTTCCATCCTCTGCCAATCGCGCTGCGACAACCGAGCCGCTGGACCCTGCGCCGCAGACGATGAAGTCAAAGACATCGCCGACCGCGTTCTGCGGAAAGGACGTATTTGCGGGCACATTATCGTCATAGTTGTATAGTTTCACGTAAGTTCCTCCGTGAATTATATCGGGTAAATTGATGAAGTCTGTGTCGCGGGACGCGAGGAAATGCCCATGGATTTCGGTCGGGGATCCGGTGCACCACCGGTATCTCGCTTCCGCAGTGCTGATCAGTTAAGGGATAGCGCGAAATCGTTCACTGCTTTTTTGCCGATGCGGCCTTGGCGGCCTTGTCGATTGTATCGGCGATGACCGCCGGCTGCGTCATGAACAGGGCATGGCTCGCCGACACCTTGGTGACCTTAGCATTGATGCGCTCCGCCATATGGATCAACATGGCCTGGTCGAAGGCCTTGTCTTCGGTGGCAATAACGGCCCAGCTGGGCTTGGTGCGCCATGCGGCGTTCTCGAGCTTGGTGCCGAACGCCGACATTTTGATCGGAACCTGCGCATCTCTCATGAACGCGACATCGGCGTCGCTGACGTCGTGTGCAAACCCTGACTTGAACTTGGCCGGGCTGACGTAGCCGAAACCGTCCTTCGTGGTCTCGATAACGAACTCGGACGCGGGCGCAAATCCCTCGTATTGCTGAGCCGTCGTCTCGCCGGCATCTGGGGAGAGAGCAGAGACATAAACGAGGCCCTTAACCATTTCATCGACCCCAGCTTCCGTGATGACAGTACCGCCCCAGGAGTGTCCAACGAGAATGACCGGACCATCTTGCCGCTCAAGTGCACGCTTGGTGGCGGCAACATCATCTGCAAGAGACGTTAGCGGGTTCTGCACAATCGTGACGCGATAGCCACGTTTTGTAAGATTGTCGTACACGCCCCTCCAGCCGGAACCGTCCGCAAATGCGCCGTGAACCAGGACCACGTTTCGCACGGATTGGTCTTGCGGGAGCGATTCAGCGGCCTGCGCCGGCAAGGTGGCCGAAAGGGAGGCTGCAGATGCGATTGCGGCAATCGTGGTGATGGTCTTGCGTGTCATGGCTTTCTCCTCTTGGGAAATCACGATAACAGTTATCGCGATATCTATAAGCTGACAGATGTTGAGTTATGCGTCAACAAGATTATTATCGCGATATTTGTTTTCGTGATAATATCGGTTATATGTATGAGGACAGGAGTTCAAAATGACCCAACGCCACAACGATCCCCCGCCCCTGCGTGACCAACTGTGCTATGCGATCTACACCGCCGGCATCGCAATTCAGCGTGCCTACAAGCCGCTACTCGACGAGCTTGGGTTGACATACCCGCAATATCTTGTCTTGAACGTTCTTTGGGCGCACGACGAACAGACCGTGGTTTCCATCGCTGATCAGCTTGCTCTGGAATCCAGCACCTTGACACCTCTTTTGAAACGCCTGGAAGCCGCCGGGCACGTGCGCCGGACACGCAATCTCGGAAACGAACGGCAGGTTTTGGTGGCGCTGACTGACCAGGGACGCGCATTGCAGCACAGAGCAGGCTGCCTCGGCGATACATTGCTTGCAGCCTCAACCCAGACACCACCGAAACTCGCTGCTTTGAACCGCGACGTGCGACATTTGCGCGATGCGATCTACTCCCAGATCGGCGGGTGGGATGCACCCGCCTGACCTGTAATGGCGCCAGATGACCTAAAGCTCACGCGGTCGGAACAGTCCCACCGTCGATCACATGCTCGGTCCCGGTAATGGATGTTGCCCGATCCGAGGCGAGGAACGCGATCAGGTCTGCGACCTCCTCCGGCGCGGCCGGTCGTCCCAGCGGTATGCCGCCGAGCGACTTCATGATCACGTCGACCGCGGCGTCGTAGTCGATGCCAGCTTGCTCGGCTATGCGCAGAGCCAGACCATTGGAATTCGGACTGGCGATCCAGCCAGGGGACACTCGTACCACCCGCACGCCCTTCGGAGAAACCTCCTTGGAGATGCTCTTGCTGTAGGTGTTGAGGGCCGCCTTGGCCGAAGCATAGCCGGTCGTCGCCTCCGGTAGCGGAAGGCGGTTCTGGATCGAGGTGACGTGAATGACGACTCCGCTTCCCTGAGCGATCAACCCGGGGATTAGCGCACGATCCAGCCTGACTGCCGGAAAGAAGTTGAGGTTGAACTCCTTGTCCCACTCCTCGTCGGTGAGCGCAGCGAAGCCACCTGAAGGAGCCGAAGAACCGCCCAGCATATTCACAAGAATATCGAGCCCGCCGAGCTCCCGATGCACCGCGTCGACGACCGCTTGAACGCCCGCCCCGGTGGTCAGGTCAGCTTCAACGAATGCCGCACCAGAGAAGTCCGCCGGCTTGGAGCGAGCGGTGGTCAGCACACGGGCGCCAAGCTCCCGGAAGAGAGCTACGGTTGCTGCGCCGGCACCCATCGTTCCCGCGGTGATCAGGGCCCGACGCCCCTGCAATGTGAAAAACGGTGTCATACGGTGATCTCCAGTTCGGCGACCTTGTCGCCCGCGAGGACGAAGAGGAAGCGCAGGTCAATCGGGCTGCCAGGGAAAGTGCCGACGGCGTGAGCCGTCACCAGGGTCTTTCCGTGTTCAAGGGCGATGTGGAAGGGTTCCACGGTGTAGCTGTATTGCTGGCTTTCATCGGCCATCCACTTACGAATGGCATCACGTCCCGTATGGGACTTGCCTTTATCTTTCACGCTGCCGTTTTCGGTGAAGGCGGCTGCGACAGCATCGGGGCTGCCATCCCGGTCAGCATCAAAATAGGCCTCTATGGCCTCGGGGAGTTTGATAGTCATTCTGGTCTTCCAATCCTGTTTTCAGCCTTAGCCAGCTATGAGCCGCGCCCATTTGAGGCCGACAAGCCCAATCTAAGACTGGACGATTGGCAGGATAACTGGGACAAAGCGGGATGAAACGTTTCGAAAAGAGGGATAATGACGCGCTCTTTCCTTGTTGACCTGGATGCCGTCCTCAGCATCGCCCGCCTGGGCTCGTTTCGGGCCGCCGCGCTGGAGCTCGGTATGTCCACGACAGCACTGAGCAATGCCATCGCCAAGCTTGAGCAGCGCTTAGGCATTCGGCTTTTTAACCGCACAACGCGCAGCGTCTCGCTGACCGACGCAGGGAAAACCTTCGTCGAGCGGGTTAGACCGGCAATGACCGACATCCACGATGCCATGCTCTCGGCTCAGTCGCTTCAGGAGACTCCGACCGGTACGTTGCGCATCAATGCCTTTGTGTCGGCAGCCCGCGAGGTGATGGCGCCGCTCATCCTCTCTTTCCTGCAGCGCTTCCCCCAGGTGCACATCGATCTGGTCACGGAGGGACGGCTCGTCGACATAGTAGCGGCCGGCTTCGACCTAGGCTTGAGGCCGGCCGATTTGGTGCCGAACGACATGATTGCCGTGCCCCTCGGTCTGGAGCGCAGCAATGCCGTCGTCGCATCGCCGGATTTCCTGCGCACGCACGGTAAGCCTGTCGTTCCGGCCGACTTGTACGGGTTTCCGTGCATCCGCGCCCGTCTTCCGAATAACGCATTGTTGCGCTGGCGCTTCGAGAAGGACGGGAACGCTGTCCAGATCGATGTGGAAGGCTCGATCACCCTCGACGAGTCAAGCCTTGTCAGGATAGCGGCGCAGAATGGAGTGGGGCTTGGATACGTCATGGAAGCGGATGCGCGCGACGACATTGCGGCGGGCCGACTGGTGCGAGTTCTCGAGGACTGGACCCCCTCTTTGGCCCCACTAGCGCTGTATTACCCTGGCAGGAAGAATCCGCCGGCAGCCTTCAGTGCGTTCATTCAGGCTGCCCGCGATTTTGCGAATCGCTGACCTGGTGCACAGATCGAGATTTTTTGCGGCGCGGGATGTTCATGCCAAGCGCTACAATCAAAAGGATGTTCGTCTCACTCGTGCGGGATTGCTTTAGCAAACTGCGCAACCGAAAGTTGAATTTATGACGTAGTTGATATTATATGACAACACCCCGCTAAGGGCTTCCGCGTTGCCGATGGGATCAACCCTTTACTCTCATTTCCCGGACCGCCATGGGGCGGTCGCGGCCAGCCACTGTCGCGTGCGGGCCTCCGGATCCGAGTTGCGGGTGATATCGGTGACCACGGCGGCACTGTCGGCGCCGTTTTCCAGTACCAGCGGCGCCCGTTCGGCGGTGATCCCGCCGATGGCGACGAGCGGTGTCGTGCCGACGCGCTGGCGCCAGTCGGAAAGGCGTTCGACGCCTTGCGGCGCCCATTTCATTTCTTTGAGTATCGTGGGCCAGACCGGCCCGAGCGCAACATAATCCGGCTCGGCCGCGAGCGCCGCCTCCAGCTCCGATACATCGTGCGTGGAAAGGCCTAGCTTCAGGCCGGCGCGACGAATGGCATTCCTGTCGGCGGCCACCAGGTCTTCCTGCCCGAGATGAATGAAATCGCATCCTTCATCGATCGCCAGCTTCCAATAATCATTGACGACCAGTTGGCAATCCGCTGCCGCACAGGCAGCCTTCGCATGCCGTATCTCCTCGCGAAGTATTGCATCTGAACGATCCTTGATGCGCAGCTGGACGAGTTTGACGCCAAGCGGCACGAGGCGTTCGACCCATTCGGCGCTGTCGACGATGAGATAGAAGGGGTCGAGCTTCATGAGAAGACGGCCTTTCCGATGACGGGAGTGGACGGCACGGCAATGTCGCGTGGTTCCAGCGGTACGGCGCCATGCGCCAGGCTGCCGGCATCGATGGCAAGCGCGAAGGCCTCGGCAATGGTGGCGGGATCGCCTGCGCCGGCAACGGCTGTGTTGAGAAGAACGGCATCATAACCGTACTCCATGACGGTAGCGGCATGAGACGGCCGGCCGATGCCGGCATCGATGATCAGCGGCACATCCGGAAAATGCGCACGAAACGCCCGCAGCGCCATCGGGTTCAGCGGCCCCTTAGCGGAGCCGATCGGCGCACACCAGGGCATCAGGACACGGCAACCGGCTTCCAGCAGCCTTTCGGCTACGACAAGGTCGTCGGTTGTATAGGGAAAGACCTGAAAGCCCTCGCCGGTGAGGATGCGGGCGGCCTCGACAAGGCCGAAGACGTCAGGCTGCAGCGTATCGTGATGACCGATCACTTCGAGCTTGATCCAGTCGGTGCGGAAGACCTCGCGCGCCATCTTCGCCGTCAGCACTGCCTCCTGCACGCTGTGGCATCCGGCTGTATTCGGCAGCACGCGCACGCCAAGCTCGCCGATCAGGTCGAAGAAGGCGCCGCCCGCTTTGCCGCCGACGGCTTCGCGGCGAAGCGACACGGTGACGATCTCGGTCTTCGAACGCCTCACCGCTTCTGCAAGGACAGCTGGAGACGGATAGCGGGCGGTGCCGAGCAGCAGCCGGGAACGGACTTCGATATCATAAAGTTTCAGCATCTCAGCCTCCTTGCATGGGTGAGAGAATTTCGATGCGGTCGCGTTCGCCGAGCCTGAAATCGGCGCGATCCTCGCGGTGCACCAGCTCGCCGTTGACAGCGGTCGCCAGCCATCCGCCTTCGTAGTCCAGAGCCAGAAGAAGATCTGCGAGGGTCGTGGCCGCGACCTCCTGTTCCTCGCCATTGATGATGAAGGTCATGATGCCCTCCTTTCCGGTTGGTTGCCTTCTCCAAGAAGAAGCCGCGCCACCTCGCCGGCAATGGCCGGCGCCAGCAGAAAGCCGTGGCGGTAGAGGCCATTGACATGGAGGGTGCGCCCCTCCTGCGTCACACGCGGCAAATTGTCGGGGTAAGCTGGCCGCACGCCCGCGCCGGTTTCGGTAACCCGTGCCTCGCCGAAGGCGGGATTGAGGGCATAGGCGGCATTCAGCAATTCCATCAGCGAACGCGCGGTAATCGGGCCGACATCGTCACTTTCGATCATCGTCGCCCCGATCATGAAGCGATTTCCCTGCCGCGGCACGATATAGATCGGGTGGCGCGGATGCAGCAGACGGACGGGACGGGAGAGATTCACCTCGCTCGTTTCGACGCACAGCATCTCTCCGCGAACGCCGCGCAATTCGGGCAGGCGGCCGATCTGGGCGGCCCCGGTGCAGTCGATCACACGATCGTAATGGGCAAGGTCGGGGTCACCCGTGACCCCGAATGTGAGATGCATGCGGGCTTCCTCAAGTCCGGCGGCGAGCCCCGAGAGCGCCTGCCGCGGATCGAGATGCGCTTCCTGCCGAAAGAACAATGCCCTGCGGAAGCGGCCGGCGAGATCAGGTTCAAGGGCTGCGATCGCCTGCTCGTCCAGCCACTCCCATCCGCTTGTCCGGCGGCAAAAGCGGTCGAGTTCGCCGGCATCGCGCCCGGCCGCCACGACAAGTGTCCCCCGGCGATTGACAAGGCCGGGCAGCGCTGCCCCCCACCAATCGGCGGCAAGACGACCGAGCGCCAGTACCGGCTCCTCCGCGCTTTCCCTTTCGCACCATGGAGCAAGCATGCCGCCGGCAAAGCCGGAAGCGCCGGCGCCGACCCGGTCGGCTTGCTCAGCGACGCTGACGCGGAAGCCGTGCCGATAGAGCTGCCACGCAACGGTGAGGCCGGCAACGCCGGCCCCCTTGACGAGGATGCGCATCGTCATTCTCCGGAAGGCGGTTTCGCGGCCTCGGCGACGGGCATGTAGAGGTCGCCGCCGTCGCGATACCTGGCGGCCATGGCTTCCAGTCCTTCTTTCTGGGCTTCGGCGCGAATGTCGTGGGAAATACGCATGGAACAGAATTTCGGGCCGCACATCGAGCAGAAATGCGCCACCTTGTGCGCCTCCTTCGGCAAAGTCTCGTCATGGAAGGAACGCGCCGTTTCCGGATCCAGAGACAGGTTGAACTGGTCTTCCCAGCGGAATTCGAAGCGTGCCCGCGACAGCGCGTCGTCGCGGATGCGGGCGGCCGGATGGCCCTTGGCAAGATCGGCGGCATGAGCGGCGATCTTGTAGGTGATGACGCCGGTCTTGACGTCGCTGCGATCCGGCAGCCCCAGATGCTCCTTCGGCGTGACGTAGCAGAGCATGGCTGTGCCGAACCACCCGATCATCGCGGCTCCGATGCCGGAGGTAATATGATCATAGCCAGGTGCGATGTCGGTGGTCAGGGGTCCGAGCGTATAGAAGGGAGCCTCGCCGCAAACCTTGAGCTGCTTATCCATATTCTCCTTGATCTTGTGCATCGGCACGTGGCCGGGACCTTCGATCATCACCTGGCAATCCCTGGCCCAGGCGATTTTGGTCAGTTCGCCGAGGGTTTCGAGCTCGGCAAATTGCGCTGCGTCATTGGCATCGGCGATCGAGCCAGGGCGAAGGCCGTCTCCAAGCGAGAAGGAGACGTCGTAGGCGCGGCAGATCTCGCAGATTTCCTCGAAATGCTCGTAGAGAAAGCTCTCCTTGTGATGATGCAGACACCACTTGGCCATGATAGAGCCGCCGCGTGAGACGATGCCGGTGACACGATTGACGGTGAGCGGGATATAGGCAAGCCGCACGCCCGCATGAATGGTGAAATAGTCGACGCCCTGCTCGGCCTGTTCGATCAGCGTATCGCGATAGACCTCCCAGCTGAGATCCTCGGCAATGCCGTTCACCTTTTCAAGCGCCTGATAGAGCGGCACCGTTCCGATCGGAACCGGCGAATTGCGAATGATCCATTCCCGGATATTGTGAATGTTGCGGCCGGTGGAAAGGTCCATCACCGTGTCGGCGCCCCAGCGGATCGCCCAGACCATCTTTTCCACCTCCTCCGCCATCGACGAGGTGACGGCCGAGTTGCCGATATTGGCATTGATCTTCACCAGGAAATTACGGCCGATGATCATCGGTTCGGACTCTGGGTGGTTGATGTTGGCCGGAATGATCGCCCGGCCCGCCGCGACTTCCCGCCGGACGAATTCGGGCGTGACGAAATCGGGAATATCAGCACCAAAGCTCTCGCCGTCGCGGGTCAGCGCCTCCTTCGCGGCCTGCCGGCCGAGGTTTTCGCGGATCGCGATGAACTCCATTTCCGGCGTGACGATGCCGGCACGCGCATAGGCGAGCTGGGTGACGGCGCGGCCCGTCTTTGCCTTGAGCGGTGTGTTGCGAATGGGGAATTCCGGCGTCAGCCGCTCGCCTGCGGCAAAACCATTGTCTTCAGGCTTCACCAGCCGGCCTTCATAGGCTTCGACATCGCCACGCGCCTTGATCCAGTTTTCGCGCAAACGCGGCAGCCCGGCGTCGATCGAGACCGTATGTTGCGGGTCAGTATAGGGACCGGAGGAATCGTAGACCGTGACCGGTGGTTCGCCCGAGGTCGGGTGAAGGCTGATTTCCCGCATAGGCACGCGAAGATCCGGATAGAGTGTTCCGGGCTTTACGACCTTGCTCGAGGCCGGAAGCGGGCCGGTGGTGACCACGGGAGTAAGCTTGGGTGCGGCAATATTCATGGGTGAGGCTCCAAGGTTTGACGTTTGGAGACCCAGTTCCAGTGTTGGAATGATGGAAAGACGCCTCAAGCGACAAAGCGAAATCCGCCTGACAGCCGCAGCGTCCGCACCGTCCCTACGCCAGTATGAACTGGATCAGGTTCAACGGGTCACTGCGCCACAATCGGCAAAGCCGTATTGTTCAGCAGAATCTCAGCCCCTTGCCGGGACACCCCTGGTGAATGCGCGGCATCAAAGACCGGAGCGGCCCCGATGTCAAGAAGGCCTCTCCTTATCCGTTCCGGTGCAATGGTTTGAATTTGACCACGATGGAAAAAGAAGGAGGCAGCCTGAAGGGAAATCCCTCTGGCGTTTCATGAGCATAGCAGTGCGGGGCCCAGCCGCGCGCTTCGCTGCGGAGGTTGATGGAGGCCCCGTGCCAGGCAGGATTGGCACCCCGAGATCTCTGGTCTAGTGTTGAGTTCTCTGCGGGCATTCAGCAGCAGCCGGTACGTTGAACAAACGGGATTCTCATGACCACGCATCGCTTCATTCCGACGATCTTCCATAATGTCATCGGTTCCCTGCCGGTGGCGCTCCGTATCGCGAGTGGCGATACCGTGGTCACGGAAACGCTCGACGCCATCGGCTATGACAAGGACGGCATCAGGCGGGCATCTGGTCCGAACCCGATGAACGGCCCAATTTTCGTGGAGGGTGCGGAGGCCGGTGATGCGCTGAAGGTAGATATCATCAGCATGACGCCAACCAGGGGCACTGGTTTTACCCGAAGCATCGTCGCGGCCAATGTTGTCGACCCTGAAACGGTTCGCGGCCTTCCGCCGCGCGATACCGCTCTCTGGACCATCGACCGCGAAGCATTGACCGTCCGGCTGTCGGAGCCGGTCGCGGGTCTCGAGAATTTCGTTCTGCCCCTCGCGCCGATGATCGGCTGTTTCGGGGTCGCGCCCGCCCTCGCCCAGGCGATATCGACCGCGACCAGTGGCGAATATGGCGGCAACATGGACTATCGCCTGTTCGGCCCCGGCACCACGGTTCGCTTCCCAATATCGGCGCCGGGCGCCCTGTTCTTTTTGGGCGACTGCCATGCCGTGCAGGGAGATGGCGAGATTGTCGGCACCGGCATCGAGACCAGTTTCGAGGTCACGGTGCGGCTGACGGTGGAAAAGAAGTCTGGGCTGGTCTGGCCGCGCGGAGAAACCGCTGAAGACATCTTCACGATCGGCAATGCCCGGCCCCTCGATCAGGCGCTTCAGCATGCGACGAGTGAAATGCTGAACTGGCTGGCGTCCGATTATGGTCTGGACAGGACGGCTGCAAGCCATCTGCTGGGCCAGGTAGTGCGTTACGATGTCGGCAACGTCTTCGATCCGGCCTATACGATGGCTTGCCGGGTCGCGAAGAAATGGCTGGCCGGCCGATCGTGACGACCGGTCCATGCTTCAGTCGTGCCGCGACAGGAAGCGGGAAACGGTCGCCATGCACAGCGGCCTTTCCTCGACATGCGGCATATGGCTGGAATTTTCGAAGAGCACCCACTCGCAGCCGGGGACGCGATCGAGATAGGGCCTGACGACCAGGGGCGTCGCCTCGTCATATTTGCCCGAGATCAGCAGCGTCGGTGCTTCGATGCGATCGAGCCGGTCTTCGATCGTCCAATCCTTCATCGTTCCGATGACGTGGAATTCCGTCGGGCCGTTCATGTTGCGATAGACGGTGTTGTCTTCGTCCATGATGGCAAAGGTGCGCGCCACCTCGGGCGGCCATGGCGCCACGCGGCAGACATGGCGATCATAGAAGACGCGGGAGGCGGCGATATAGTCCGGATCGGTGAGGCTTCCGGCGTGTTCGTGCTTCAGCAGCGTGTCCTGCACCTCCTTCGGCAATTCCTGCCGCAGCCGGTTGGCCTCGGCAACCCAGGTGTGCATGTTGGCCGGCGAATTGGCGATAACCAGGGCTTTCAAACCCTGCGGCCGGCGCACCGCATGTTCGGCGCCGAGCATGCCGCCCCAGGACTGGCCCAGAAAGGCGTAACGATGCTGGATGCCGAGGTGGGCCAGCAGTTCGTCCAGCTCTTCGAGGAAGAGACCGACCGTCCAGAAATCCGGGCCCTTGTCAGGAAGGCGGGTGGAATTGCCGTTGCCGAGCTGGTCGTAATGGATGACCGGCCGGCCGTCGAGGGCGGCGATGTCCTTGAAGGAATCGACGTAATCATGCGTGCAGCCGGGCCCTCCATGCGCAACGACGAGAGGCAGCTTGTCGCTTTTCAGGGAGCCGGTCACGCGGTACCAGGTGCGATAATCGCGAAAGGGCAGATAGGCTTCACTTGTCGCGACTTCGGCCACCGGCATCTCCATTTCTCGGAAGTTTGGAGACCATAACGCGGCGGCGGCGGCGAAGGCAGCTATCACAAGTTATAGGTTGGGCAATGACCGTTCACGCTCTTCGAGAAGGCGGTAATGGGTCGCGCGCACGACGGCCTGCGTACGATTGCGGGCGCCGAGCTTCTTGGCCGCCGCGTTGAGATGCATGACCACGGTGGGAACGGAGCGGCCGATGATGCGCGAGATTTCCTTGGCGGAATAGCCTTCCGCAGAATGGCGCAGGCATTCGCGCTCCCGCTCGGTCAGGCGGATGGTGCCGACGGTCCTCGCCCGTGTGTCGAAAAGCGAATAAGCGGTCTCATGAAAGATATGGGCAAGCAGATTGAAGTCGGCGATAGCGCTCAACGCATGCCGTTCGAAATCGCGGCCCCCGCGGAAACGGATGCCGGTGACCGTGGCATAATCGCCCCCCGGCATATGCACCGGCACGGTCACGCCGGTCGACATGTCGCGTTCGCGGAGATAGCGGGTCACCGGCGCGGTGTCGTCGCTCATAAAGCGATTGATCAGCGTGTCGGCATCAGTGTCGTAATTCCAGAAGAAGGGCGCGCTGCTGCGTAGCGCCACCTGCTGGACCGGGTCGATGCGGAAATAACCGCGATCGAACCAGTAGTCGTGCATGTCGTCGGCGATGTTCCTGAGCTTCAGCAGCGACGGAATCATGATCGCGCCGTCAATATCATAGGGCACCGGCGTATAATCATAGATGAGGGCCTCGAAGCCGAGCTGCTTCATTGCCTCGAAGGCCTCGTCGATCCGGCCGTCCAGCGTTTCATGCGCCGTAAATTGCTGTCTGATCGTTCCAATATCATCAAGCATGGGCAGTTCCCCGGTTGGCATGCACCGCGCTACCCTATCACTTCTTATAGCTGGCATGGAGCGCGTTTTCCGGTAAAAAATTAGCCATGCCCAAATATTGAGCAAGGGAAATTTTCTGCTGGAGTAATCAATGTGGCGTGAAATGCAGCCGGACGCGCGATTCGAGGTCGATGTGGATGGCTATCGCGTCGTCGCCTATAGCTTCGGGATCGGCGACGAGACGGTGTTCTGCCTGAACGGCGGTCCCGGCCTGCCATGTGATTACTTGCGCGAGGCCCATTCCTGCCTGATCGACAAAGGCTACCGCGTCGTCGCCTTCGACCAGCTCGGCACCGGCGCTTCCGACCGGCCGGACGATCTCTCGCTCTGGACGATCAGCCGCTATGTCGAAGAGACGGAAACCGTGCGCAAGACGCTCGGGCTCGGCAAGGTCCACATGCTCGGCCATTCCTGGGGCGGGTGGCTCGCGATAGACTATGCTCTGACCTATCCCGAAAATCTGAAGACGCTGATCCTCGAAGATACCGTCGCCGACATGCCGCATCTGATCTCGGAACTGGAACGGCTGCGGGCAGCGCTTGGTCCGGAAACAGTCTCGATGATGCAGAAGCATGAGGCGCAGGGGACTTATGATCATCCGGAATATCTCGCCGCCGTCACCATCCTCAACTACCGCCATGTCTGCCGCCTGGCCGAATGGCCGGCGCCGGTGCGCCGCTCGCTCGACGACTGGAACATGGCGCCTTACGCGACGATGCAGGGCCCGAACGAATTTCTCTACATAGGCAATCTCAGGGACTGGAACCGTATCCCCGATCTGCCGCGGCTGACCTTGCCCGTGCTCATCACCACGGGAGAGCATGACGAGCTGACGCCTGCCTGCGCGCTGAGGATGAAGCTCGCGCTGCCGAATGCCGAGCTCAAGGTATTTGCCAATGCCAGCCACATGCCATTTTATGAGAACCCGCAGGACTATTATCCGGCGCTTCTAGGCTTTCTTGACCGGCACAAGGCATCCTGATGCAAGTGAAAGCGGCTCAAATCCCACGAAGACAGAGGGGCGATCGCCGTCATGCACCGCTATAAGTTCGTTCTGACGCGACCGCTGCAGTTTCTGCCCGTACTTTTCGGCATCAGTATCATCACCTTCATCTTGGTCCGCCTGATCCCCGGCGATCCCGCACGCAATATCCTCGGCACGCGTGCAACGCCGCAAGCACTTGCGAGCATCCGTGCCCAGTACGGTCTCGATCAGCCGATGTGGCTGCAATATGTCTATTTTCTTAAGAACCTCGCCGATGGCGAAATGGGCAAGTCTATCCTCTACAAGATCGACGTGCTGAAGCTGATCGCGACCCGCATCGAACCGACGCTCGCGCTCGTGGCCGCCAGCCTCGTGCTCTCGGTCCTGATCGCGGTGCCGATGGCGGCGATCGCCGCACGCAATGCAGGCCGAGCGCCGGACCATGCGGTGCGCATCGTCTCGACTCTCGGCATCGGTTTTCCGCCCTTCTGGCTGGGGCTGATGCTGATCATCCTCTTCAGCGTCGAGCTCGGCCTGCTGCCGGTTTCGGGCTACGGCGCGACCATCGGCGACAAGCTTTCACATCTCGTGCTGCCAAGCCTGACGGTGGCGTTGTCGCTCTCGACTGTTTTGACGCGAAGCCTGCGGGCGGCAATGATCGAGGCGCTGAAATCGGATGTCGCCACGGCGGCGCGCGCCCGCGGCATGCCCGAGGGCATCGTCTTCTGGCGGCATGTGCTGCCGAATTCGCTGGTGCCGACGATCAACCTGCTTGCCGTCAACATCGGCTGGCTGATCGGCGGCACGGTTGTGGTCGAGAGCGTCTTTGCGCTGCCCGGCATGGGGCAGCTCCTCGTCAGGGCGATCTTCTCGCGCGACTATATGGTGGTGCAGGGCGTGGCCATGGTCTTTGCCTGCGCCACCGTGCTGATCAATTTCATCGCCGACATCGTCACCGTGGCCGTCGATCCGAGGGTGAAGCTATGAGCATCGAGGCGACCGCACCCGCCTCCCCTCGCCGGCGCCGCTTCCTCGGCCAGCGGCCGATGCTTGCCGTCGGCGCCGGCGTGCTGCTGTTCTTCATCATGCTGGCGGTCGCCGCACCTCTTATCGCGCCCTATGACCCCATCATGCAGAATGCCGAGGTGCGCCTGCAGGCGCCATCGCTGATGCATCCTTTCGGCACCGACAATTTCGGCCGTGACATCCTCTCCCGCGTCATCTGGGGTGCGCGCATCGATCTGCAGATGGCGCTGATCGGTGTCGTCTTCCCCTTCCTCATCGGCACGACGGTCGGCACCATTGCCGGCTTCTTCGGCGGGATCGTCGACGCGCTGTTCATGCGCCTCGTCGATATCATCCTCGCCTTCCCGTTCCTCGTGCTGATGCTTTCGATAATCGCCATCCTCGGCCCCGGCCTCGGCAGTTTCTATATCGCCATGGCGCTGGTCGGCTGGGTTTCCTATGCGCGGCTGATCCGGGCGCAGATGCTGGTGCTGAAGGGCAGCGATTACGCTGTCGCCGCCGTCAGCCTCGGCTTCAGCCGTTCGCGCATCATGTTCCGTCACCTGCTCCCGAACGCCATCGCCGGCTCGATCGTCTTTTCCATGTCCGATGCGACGCTGGTGCTGCTCAGCGGCGCTGCCGTCAGCTATCTCGGCCTCGGCGTTCAGCCGCCGATCGCCGAATGGGGCGTCATGGTCGCGGAAGGACAGAGCTTCATCACTACGGCCTGGTGGATCACGCTGTTTCCCGGCCTCTCCATCGTCTGCCTGGCCTTCGGCTTCAGCATGCTGGGCGATGCGCTCGGCGAATTGCTGGGGGTGCATGAATGAGCGGCTCGGTGCTCTCCGTTCGCGATCTTACCGTCAGGGCGCATCTCGATTCCGGTCCGCGCACGCTGCTCGATGCTGTTTCGCTCGACCTCGGCCGCGGTGAAATTCTTGGCCTCGTCGGCGAGAGCGGCTCGGGAAAGAGCCTGTTCTGTCGCTCGCTGGTGCGTCTGCTGCCCTCCTCGCTGCTGAAGATCGAAAGCGGTTCCGTGTTGCTCGAGGGGCGCGACCTGACGCGGATCGACGACGCCGAGATGCTGAAGGTGCGCGGCGGCGAGATCGGCATGATCTTCCAGAACCCGACCAGCCATCTCGATCCGGTCATGCGCGTCGGCGACCAGATCGCCGAGGGCATCCGCTACCATCAGGGCCTTGGCGCCCGCGAGGCCCGTGCCGCGGCAGTGGAGATTCTCGCGCAGGTCGGCTTTCCCGACCCCGGCCGCCAGTACGACAGCTATCCGCATGAGTTTTCCGGCGGCATGCGCCAGCGGGCAATGATCGGTGTCGCCCTGTCCTGCAACCCGAAGATCCTGATCGCCGACGAGCCGACAACGGCGCTTGACGTCACGATCCAGGCGCAGATCCTGCGGCTGCTGATCGATATTCGCGACCGGCGCGACCTATCGATCATTCTCATCACCCACGATCTCGGCATCGTCGCCCAGACCTGCGACCGCATTGCTGTGATGCGCGGCGGCAAGCTTGTCGAAGAAGGGCCGAAGCGGACGATTCTGACGCGGCCGCAGCATCCCTATACGACCAACCTCATCGACAGCCATCCCTCGATATCAGGCGAGATGCCGGCACCGTCGCTCGAGATCGCCGGGGCAAGCCGGCCAGCCGCAGCTTTGCTCGAGGTCGACGATCTGCACGTACGCTTCAGAGGCGGCGGCAGCCTGTTCAAAGGGAGTGCCAGGACGATCAGCGCCGTTGCCGGTGTCAGCTTGAAGATCATGCCGGGCGAGACAGTTGGCATTGTCGGCGAATCCGGCAGTGGCAAGAGTACGCTTGCCCGCGCCGTGCTGGGATTGACGCCGCTTTCCTCGGGGCACGTGACTTTCGACGGCATCGACCTGGCGCAACAGAGGAGCGCGGGCCTCGCAAAGCTCAGGCGCGAAACGGCGATGGTGTTCCAGGACCCCTACAACGCACTGAACCCGCGGCTGACGATCGGACAAATGCTCGGCGAGGTGCTGAAGGTGCAAGGCAAGGTCGCCGCCGCCGATATTCCAGCGCGGATCGGCGAGCTGCTCGACCTCGTCGGCCTCGAGCGTGAATTCGCCGGGCGCAAGCCGCGCAGCATGAGCGGCGGTCAGTGCCAGCGCGCCGGCATCGCCCGCGCGCTCGCCGTTGAGCCGAAGCTGATTATCGCCGACGAATGCGTGGCGGCGCTCGACGTCACCATCCAGGCGCAGATCATCGAGCTTTTTCGTCAACTCACCGCGAAGATGAACCTGACGCTGATCTTCATCGCCCATGATTTGGCGATCGTGCGCAATCTCTGCCAACGCGTCGTCGTGATGTATCGCGGCGAGATCGTCGAGGAGGGCCGCTCCGACCAGGTCTTCGCGCGGCCGAAGCATGCCTATACCGCGGCGCTGATCGCTGCCATTCCCGACATCGATCCCGACAAGCCGCTGCTACAAGGCCCCGACCGCAGGGGCGAGCCGCAATCCATGTCCGTCAAACGCATGCCATAACAAAGAAGGGAACGAACTGATGACAAAAAGGTGGAAATCAATCGGGCTCGCCGCCATGCTCGCTGGCCTGACGCTGAGCGCAAGCTATGCCGAGGCCGCCGGCGTGCTCACCATCGGCCGCCGCGAGGATTCGACGACATTCGATCCGATCAAGACGGCGCAGAACATCGACAACTGGGTGTTCTCCAACGTCTACGACGTGCTGATTCGCGTCGACAAGACAGGCACCAAGCTGGAGCCGGGGCTTGCCGAAAGCTGGACGATCTCGGATGACGGGCTGACCTACACCTTGACGATCCGCGACACGAAATTTTCCGACGGTTCGCCGCTGACGGCGGAAGACGCGGCCTACAGCCTGCTGCGCATCCGCGACGATCCTGCCTCGCTCTGGAGCGATTCCTACAAGGTGATCGAGACGGTGGTCGCAACCGATGCGCATACGCTGACGATCAAGCTCAGGAACCCGTCCGCGCCTTTCCTCTCGACCCTTGCGCTGCCCAATGCCTCCGTCATCTCCAAGAAGGGCATGGAATCGCTAGGGCCTGACGCTTATGGCGAGAAGCCGATCGCATCCGGCGCCTTCGTGGTCGACGAATGGCGGCGCGGCGACCGCGTCATCCTCAAGAAGAACCCGAATTTCTGGGAAGCCGACCGCGTCAAGCTCGATGGTGTCGAGTGGATCTCGGTGCCTGACGACAACACCCGCATGCTGAACGTTCAGGCCGGCGAACTCGATGCCGCGATTTTCGTGCCCTTCTCCCGCGTCGAGGAGCTGAAGAAGGATCCCAACCTCAACGTCGACATCGATGCCTCAACACGCGAGGATCATCTGCTGATCAACCATGCGCATGGCGCGCTCGGCAAGAAGGAAGTCCGCCAGGCGCTGGATCTTGCGATCGACAAAAAGGCGATCGTTGATACCGTCACCTTCGGCCAGGGCACGGTCGCCAATTCATATGTTCCCAAGGGCGCTCTCTATTATTACGCCGATAACCTGCAGCGGCCCTATGATCCAGCAAAGGCCAAGCAGATGCTGGCGGCGGCCGGCGCCTCCGACCTGACGCTGAATTACGTTGTGCGTGCCGGCGACGAAGTCGACGAGCAGACGGCCGTCTTGGTCCAGCAGCAGCTACAGAAGGCCGGCATCACCGCCAATCTGCAAAAGGTCGATCCCAGCCAGGAATGGGATATGCTCGTTGCCGGCGACTATGACATCTCGGTCAACTACTGGACCAACGACATTCTCGACCCAGACCAGAAGACCACCTTCGTCCTCGGTCACGATTCCAACAACAACTACTTGACCAACTATAAGAACGAGGCGGTGAAGGAACTGGTTGCCAAGGCGCGTCTCGAGCTCAACCCAAAGAAGCGTGAAGAGATGTATGTCGACCTGCAGAAGATGGCCAAGGACGACGTCAACTGGATCGATCTTTATTACAGCCCATATATCAACGTCTCGCGCAAGAATATCGAGAACTTCCACCAGAACCCGCTCGGCCGTTTCTTCCTGGAAGACACGGTCAAGAACTGAGTTCGCGCAACATGCAAATGCTCCGGCGCCCTTGCGGCGACGGAGCCTCATTCATTGCTGCGACAGGTGGCTGACCGGCTTGCTTACTCGGCGGCCGCCAGTTTGTCCTGTGTTCTGGTCTCGAAGTCGCTGGCGTCGTGACGCTCGTGCAACTGGGTTGACGGGTCGCCGGAGAGGCGGTTGACCATCCGGCCGCGCTGCACGGCGGGCCGGCTGTAGATCGTGTCGGCCCAGCGAAGCACGTTCTTATAGTCCTCGACCTGCAGGAATTCGGCCGCCCCGTAGCTCCAGCCCTTCACCAGGCCGCCGTACCATGGCCAGATGGCAATATCGGCGATCGTATATTGGCTGCCTGCCACATATTCGCTTTCGGCAAGCCGGCGATCGAGCACGTCGAGCTGACGCTTCACTTCCATTGCGAACCGGTCGATCGCATATTCGATCTTCGTCGGCGCATAGGCGTAGAAATGGCCGAAGCCGCCGCCGAGATAAGGCGCGCTTCCCATCTGCCAAAATAGCCATGACAGGCATTCGGCCCGTTCGCTCGGCTCGGTCGGCAGGAAAGCGCCGAATTTCTCGGCGAGATAGGTAAGGATGGCGCCGGATTCGAAGACGCGGATCGGCTTCGGCCCGCTGCGGTCCATCAGTGCCGGGATCTTGGAGTTGGGATTGACGGCGACAAAGCCGCTGCCGAACTGGTCACCCTCGCCGATCTTGATCAGCCAGGCGTCATACTCAGCACCGCTATGGCCAAGGGCCAGCAGCTCCTCGAGCATGATCGTGACCTTCTGGCCGTTCGGCGTTCCAAGCGAATAAAGCTGCAGCGGGTGACGGCCGATCGGAAGCTCCTTCTCATGTGTCGGTCCTGCTATCGGGCGGTTGATATTGGCGAATTGACCGCCATTCGCCTTGTTCCAGGTCCACACCTTCGGGGGAATATAGTCGGAGGTACCGCTCATCTTTCAAACTCCTGGTATTGATCGGACAGAGCGCGACGCCTGTTGGGTCGCCGCATTTTTCCTGACATAGCAGAGGCGATGAGGTTTTGTCACAGCTATCGGAGTGGTTTCACACAAACGTCAGAGCTTGGCAAAGTTGCGGAAAACAACCGGTTCAGGCGGCACCCTCGCCTTCATGATTGACGGCCGTCCTGGTACCGGAGGAGAACATGATCAGGGCGAAAAGCGGTTCCTTGCCGAGCGCGCGCGCCCAGTGTCGGATATTGCGGGGAATGCGGATCGCGTCGCCGGCTTCAAGCCGATAAAGGGCGTCGCCAAGCTTGTGCTCGCAACTGCCGGAGACGACATAGAGAATTTCCTCGCAATCAGGGTGCGAATGCAGCTGATTGCGCTCGCCGGGATTGATGCGGCAGGTGCCGAAAGTCATCTCGGCGCCGGGCGTGCCGTCGCCGGTGATCTTCCAGTTGAGTTCGCCCCAGCTGGTCGGCATGAATTTGCCGCCGGCTTTTCTGAAAATGACGTCGGTTTCGCTCATAACTGTGCCTCCGGTGAGAGATTGGTGGTGACGCCGGCATCCGTACGTCGGTAGAATTCGAAGAGCTTCATGATCTCGCCGGCAATTTCGAGCGTGCCTCTCGTGATCGGCGTGCCGGCGAGGATCGCATCCGTGAGATGCAGGATTTCCGGGACGTAGCCGAGATAGAAGAGGTTGTTGTTGTAGAGCTGGCCAAGTGAATGCTCCGGCTCGTAGAAGAGTGCCGCGTTCTCGTCCGGCTGGATGAAGCTCGCGGCGCGGCCGTAGGACGGAAGGTCCGCCTTGCGGAAATAGGTCAGCCGGCTGCCGTTTTCGACAATGGCATTGGCGCCTTCGCCAATGATTTCGACGCGCTCGAAGATGCTGCCGCCCGATTGGCCGGCGGCAAGGTGCAGTGTACCGATCGCGCCGGAGCGGAAGCGCAGGCTGGTGACGCTCGCCCCCGTCACGGGCTCCCACTCGTAGCTAGCGCGTTCTATCTCGCCGCCCAGGAAGTTGAGGATCGCACCCGGGTGGTAGATGTGGTCGAGAAAGCTCTGCATCTTGACGAGATCGGCCCGGTCTTCCCGGCGCGGCAGGCTTTGGGGATAACGGACATTGATCGAGGTCAGCCTGCCGAAACCCGGCGAGCCAATCAGGTCCTTGAGCTTCTCGATTGTGGGGAAAAAGGTCTTCTTGAGTCCGGTCATCACCATGCGGCCGGCCGCCGCACTTGCCGCCTGCAGCCTCTCGATGTCCTCGATGCTTGCTGCCGTCGGTTTCTCCATCCAGACGTGGGCGCCTGCTGCAAGCGCGTCGAGCGCCAGATCGGTCGCCTGCACCCGGCCATCGGGATGATAGGCAGTGACGAGGAAGACCAGGTCCGGCTCTTCCCGCATGAGCATCTCGCGGTGGTCGGCATAGGCTTTGCCGGCGCCGAAGAGCCTGGCGAATTTCTCTGCACGGCCGAGATCGAGATCGCATAGGCCGGCGAGGTCGATCGGTGCATAGCGCAACGCTGGATAGACATTGCGGTAGGCATGGCCGCCGGCGCCGATGAAGCAGGCTTTTATGCGGTGTTCGAATTCGAAATTGTAGCGGATTTCCCGCTGGACGTGATGCGACATGGTCAGCCCTTGATTGCCCCCTGCGTCAGCCCCTCGGTGAAACGGCGCTGCATCAGGATGTAGAGAAGGATGATCGGCAGGAATGAAATGACAGTGCCTGAGAAGACCAGGCGGTAGTCGGAAGCATAGGTGCTTGCGAAACGGACGAGCCCGAGCGGCAGCGTCTGCACCTCTGGGCTGATCAGCACGATCAGCGGCAGGAAGAAGTCGTTCCAGGTGGAGAGCGCGCTGATGATTACGAGCGCCTGTACTGCCGGAGCCGAGATCGGCAGAAACACCTTGGTGAGGATCTGGAAATGCGAGGCGCCGTCGATCTTGGCGGCCTCGACCAGATCATCCGGCACACTGATGAAGAAGCTTCGCATCAGGAAGATGCCGAAGGGAATGCCGTTGCTGACCTGCACCAACACGATACCAGCAAGCGTGTTGACGAGGTTCAAGCCGAAGAGCACCTGGTAGAGCGGGATCACGATCGCCTGTACCGGCACGGTGAGGCCGAGAATGAAGGCATAGAACAGCCACTCGCGGCCGGGAAAACGGATCTTGGCGAGGGCATAGCCGGCCGGCGCGCAGGTGACGAGCGACAGGAGGACGACGCCGACGAGATTGATGAGGCTGTTGCCGACGAGGTCGCCGAACCCGCCTATCTGCCAGGCATCGAGATAGTTGCGCCATATCAGGTTGGCGGGCCAGGCGAAGGGATCCGCCCGGCCGATCTCGGCCTCGGTCTTGAAGCTCGAGATCACCAGCCAGACGAAGGGGGCAAGGATCAGGATCAAGACCGGCGTCAGCGCCAGCACCACCGGCCATTCGCGGTTGCGTGCACTCATTGGGACAGCCTCGCGCGCCAGCGGTTGAAGACGATGGTGATGACGATCGCAAGCAGGCTGAGCAGGATGCAGAGCACGGCCGCAAGCCCGTGATCCTGGGATTGGAAGGCAAGCCGATAGATATAGGTCGTGATCAGTTCACTCTGATAGAAGGGCCCGCCATTGGTCATGACGAAGACCGTGGCAAAGCCCTTGAGGCCGTTGATCATCGCCAGCGAGATGACGAAGGTCATGACCTCACGAAGTCCCGGCAGGGTCACATAAATCAGCTTCTGGAAAGCGTTGGCGCCGTCCACTTCGGCTGCGTCATAGAGCGAGTGATCGATATTCTGCAGGCCGGCGATGAAGAGCAGCATATAAAGGCCGAAGCCCTGCCAAGAGCTTGCGACGTTGACGGAGAACAGCACCAGTGCGGGATCCGAAAGCCAGCCTTGCGTGAAGGCGCCGAGCCCGATCTGCGTCAGGGCCGTGTTCAGCAGGCCGAAAAACGGATCGTAGATGTTGGCCCAGATGACGCCGACCACGGCGAGCGAGACCAGATGCGGCAGGAAGAAAGCGGTGCGGAAGAAGACCTGCGTGATCCTCAGCCTGCTGACCGCAAGCGCCAGCAGAAGACCGAGCCCGCCTGCCATCACCACATGATAGGCCAGCCAGGCGAAGGTATGAACGAGGCTCTTCCAGACGATTGGATCCTGCGCCGCCTTGGCGTAATTGCCGACGCCGACGAAGCTCGCCGAGGTGTTGAAACCAGCGGAACTGTTGAAGCTCAGCCAGAAGGTTGCGGCAATCGGCAGCAGCGTGAAGACGGCGTAGAGCGCGAGCGCCGGCGCCACCAGCCAGAATGCGGTGCGGGCATCGTCATTGGGCGATCCCTCAGGTAGGGCAGCGCCGGCCGTCCGGCCTTTGGACATGCGGGCAGACAGGCCGCCCGTATGTCCCGCCACGGCAGACGCATCCCCGAGAGGAGCCACGATCTTGCTTCCCTGCGTTTCTGGAACAACCACTATTTGGCCTCGGCCATCTTCGCCTGGAGCTGCTTCATGCCGTCCTCGCCGCCGATCTGGCCGGAGATCAGGCCCTGGATGACCTGGAAATAGGTGTCGAGAACGGTGCCCGGCAGATAGACGCTCGGATTGTAGCCGACGCCGCCAGCGGCCGCGGCGAAGATATCTTTGAGAACGGGGGTCGGCGGTTCGACGCCGGGGATTTCGCGCGGGTAGATCATCGTGCTTGCCGGGTCCTGCGCGCGTTTCTTCATCGCCGCATCCGACAGCATGAAGTCGATCCACTTCATCGCAAGCTCCGGCTGCTTGGAATTGACCGGCACGAGCCAGCTCCAGCCGACGCCGCCGGTCGGGATCGCTGCACCCTTGATGTCGGAAGGCATCGGCGCATAACCGGCGTTGGCGAGGTCGTAGCCGGCCTTGCGGGCATTGGCGGTGAACCAGGGACCGGCAACGAACATCGCCGCACGCTTGTTGAACCAGAGGCGGGAGGCGCCATCGAGATCGAGGCCGGCCATTTCCTTCTTGATGTAGCCCGCCTCGACCAGCTTCTGCAGCCGGACGGCGCCGGCAGCGATCGATGGATCGTCGAAGGCGACCTCGCGGCGCATCGCCTTGCCGATCACCTCCTTGCCGCTCGCCGATTGCAACAGGTTGCCGAAGAGATGGCCGGCGCTGCCCGGCGTGCGCGGACCGATGGCGATCGGCTGCAGGCCGGTTTCCTCGATCGCCTTCATCAGCGTTTCGAACTCGGCCCAGGTCGCCGGGATCTTCCAGCCCGCCTGCGCGAAAATGTCTTTGTGATACCAGATGCCGAGAGCATCGAGCCCATCGGGAACTTCGTAGATTTCGCCCCCGAACTGGCCCTTGAGCTCGGTGTAGAGCCAGGGATAGATCTGATCCTTCCAGCCGCGCTTCTCATATTGCTCAGTGAGCGGCATCACCTGCTTGGCGTTCTTGACGACGCTGATGCGGCCGATGCCTGAATTGGTGAGGATCACGTCGGGGCCGGCATCCGACTGGATCGCCGCCTGCACGGCGCCGTTGCTGATCGTCCCGGTCGGCGGCATGAATTCGACGGTCACACCGGGATTGGCCTTTTCGAAATCGGCCTTGATACCGTTCCAGAGCTGCGCGACCAGCGGTTCGGTGATCTGTTCCGGACCCCACATTTTCAGGGTCTCGGCATGTGCCAGCGAGCTTGTGGCGATCATCGCCGCCAGTGCCGTGCCGCGGGCAAGAAATTTCAGCATTGCTCCCTCCTCCGGGCCGCTCCTCGGCCACGTTTTGCTTGTTGAAAAGGAGACCTCCCTCTCCTTCGTTCCGGGCGGCTAACGCGCCGGATCTTCTTTCTGAAACCGCGCCATGACGGCCTGCTGAACATCGCTGATATGCGCGTGCATCAGTGCCTTGGCGCGGGCGATGTCACGCGCTCTGAAAGCCTGCAGGATCTGATTGCGCTCCTCGGCCGCCCTTACGGCCAGATCGCGGCTCTCATTGGCGATCGAGCGGCAGATCTGGATCTGCAGCGCCAGCCGCGCCAGCGTTTCGACCAGCGGCGCACTTCCTGAAAGCTCGGCGATGGTCTCGTGAAACTCCTTGTCGCGGATGCCGTAGGTCGCCATGTCGCCGCGGCGCAGCGCCGCCACCGCCTCGTCGAGGATGCGTTCGAAGCCGGCGATATGTCGGTCGCTCATCTGCGGAACAGCGAGTTCGACGGCGAAGCACTCGAGCGTCTTGCGTAATTCATAGAGGTCGTCGATCTCCTTGGGCGTGAAGCTGCGCACGAAGAAGCCGCGATAAGGCTTGATCTCGATCAGACCTTCCTTGGCAAGCGTGCCGATCGCCTCGCGGAACGGCGTGCGGCTGACCTGCAGGCGTTCCGTCAGTTCCTTTTCGTCGATCGAGACGCCGCTCGGCAGTTCGCCGGAAACGATCAGGCGTACGATTTCCTCGTAAATCCGCTCGCGAAGGGTCAGGTGGCGCGGTGCGTTCATGGTCTCCACTTCCGTCTGGCATTCGTGATTTAAGTATGCAATATACTAAAGAATATACAATATGGAAAATACAAAACGGGGAATTTTGTTGAAAAAAACCAGCAGAAGCTGGATTGAAAAAGAGGAGGAAAACCAATGGGAAAGGTCTATATAGTCGGCACCTGCGACACCAAGGGCGCTGAACTGAACTACGCCAGGGAGGTGGTTCTTTCGGCCGGAACCGAGGCCATTCTGGTTGATGTCGGCACGCTTGGTGAGGGTGCGGACGCCGATATTCCAGCGTGCGACGTCGCGGCATTTCATCCGGATGGTGCTGCGGCCGTGCTCGGGCAGACCGACCGGGGAACCGCGGTTTCGGCCATGGCCAAGGCGCTGACGGGTTTCCTGAAATCACGCAACGATATCGGCGCCGTCCTCGGCCTCGGCGGAACCGGCAATACCGCACTTGTAACGGAAGCGATGCGGGCGCTTCCCATCGGCTTGCCGAAATTAGTGGTCTCGACCGTTGCCTCGGGCAATGTGGCTCCATATGTCGGGCCGAATGATCTCACCATGATGTATTCGGTCGTCGACGTCGCCGGCCTGAATGCGATCTCGCGCAAGGTGATCGGCAATGCGGCGAATGCGGCGGCCGGCATGGCCCGCAACCCCGTTCCCGCTTCCAGGGATGATCGACCGGGCATCGGCATGACCATGTTCGGCGTCACCACGTCCTGCGTCACGCAGGTTCGCGAGATGCTCGGCAAGACCCATGAAATCTATGTCTTCCATGCGACCGGCGTCGGCGGCCAGTCGATGGAGAAGCTCGCCGATTCAGGTCTGCTGCAGGGCGTGATCGATGTGACGACGACCGAGATTCCCGATCTCCTTGTCGGCGGCGTCTTTCCCGCGACCGAGGATCGCTTCGGCGCCATCATCCGCAGCGGCCTGCCCTATGTCGGCTCGGTCGGCGCCGTCGATATGGTGAATTTTGGCGCGCGCGACACAGTGCCGGCATCGTTCTGTGACCGAAGGCTTCACGTCCATAATGCGCAGGTGACCCTGATGCGCACCACCCCAGAGGAAAATCGCCGGATCGGCGCCTTCATTGTCGAACGGCTCAACCGGATGCAGGGGCCGGTCCGCTTTCTGCTGCCGCTTCAGGGCGTGTCGGCGATCGATGCCGCCGGCCAGCCGTTCTACGATCCCGAAGCCGACGAGGCACTGTTTTCCGTCATCCGCGCCGGCTGGAACGATGCGCCGAACAGGCGCCTCATCGAGATAGACGCCCACATCAACAGTCCGGAATTTGCCGCGGCACTCGTTGCCAGCTTCCATGACATCCACGCCTGAGGAGAGAGTTTTGACACACGCCAACCGCAACGACATTCTGAACAAGCTTCGCCGCAAGATCTCCGAGGGCCGGCCGATCATCGGCGGCGGCGCCGGCACCGGCCTCTCCGCCAAGAGCGAGGAGGCCGGCGGCATCGACCTGATCGTGATCTATAATTCCGGCCGTTACCGCATGGCCGGGCGGGGCTCGCTTGCCGGTTTGCTTGCCTATGGCAATGCCAATGAGATCGTCAAGGAAATGGGCCGCGAGGTCCTGCCGGTCGTGCGCCATACGCCGGTGCTTGCCGGCGTCAACGGCACCGATCCCTTCATGCTGCCCGATCACTTCCTCGACGAATTGAAGGCGATGGGTTTTGCCGGCATCCAGAACTTTCCGACGGTCGGGCTGATCGACGGCACGTTCCGCGCCAATCTCGAAGAGACCGGGATGGGCTTTGATCTGGAAATCGACATCATCGCGCGTGCGCACGCCAAGGATATGCTGACCACCCCTTACGTCTTCAGCAGCGAGGACGCGATTGCCATGAGCAAGGCAGGTGCCGATATCGTGGTCTGTCATCTCGGCCTGACCACGGGAGGCGCGATCGGCGCAGAAACGGCGCTGACGCTCGAGGGATGCGTGGAGAAGATCAACGCATGGTCGGATGCTGCGCGGTCGGTGCGCGAGGACGTCATCGTGCTCTGTCATGGAGGCCCGATCGCGATGCCCGCGGATGCCGCCTACGTGCTCGCCCGCTGCAAGGGTTGCAACGGTTTCTACGGCGCAAGTTCGATGGAGCGGCTGCCGACTGAGGTCGCGATCCGCGCGCAGGTCGAAGGATTTGCGAAGATCTAGGAGCGGTTTGGACCGGCCCCGGCGCGGGCTTGCCATTCAAGCCGACAGTGCCGACCCGGGCGCCATTCGTCGCGCCGTCAGCCAGACGCTCGACACACTTGGCGGGCTTGACATTCTGGTCAACAGCGCAGGCATCGGAACCGCAGGCATGACCGCGGATCTGGCTCTCGCCGACCTGCAGGCCATGCTTGATGTGAACGTTCGCGCGCCCGTCCTGTTCGCACAGGCGGCGATCCCGCAGCTCTCATCGGGCGGCCGGATCATCTCTATCGCCTCTGCTTTGGCGGAGCGCGTGCCTTTCCCAGGTGTCACGGCTTACGCCATGTCGAAGTCGGCACTCCTGTCGCTCACGCGAGGCCAAGGCATTACCGTCAATCTTGTTCTCCCCGGTTCAACTGACACGGACATTGAACCCGGCCAATGGCGAGAATGCTGATTATCAGCGAAGCCTCACATCGCTCGGCCGATTTGGCGAACCCCGTGAAGTTGCCAGCGCGGTGGCGTTTCTGGCCGGTCCGGCTGCAAGTCTGATTACCGGTGCGGTTCTCAGTGTAGACGCCGGCTTCAACGCCTGATTTGCCCTTCGCGTTGTCCGGGCGTCGTGCTTTACGGCGTCCGGCAGGTTATTTTCAATAGCGGCCGTAAGACGCGTTGACAGCGATCTCTATCTGTCAACGAGGCTGTGCAAATCAGCGGAATGCACGTAAACGCAAGTTGAGAAACTCGTAAGCGATTAAGTCCGCCCTCTCCCGCGGCCTTCCTTCGTCAGATCACGAAATCAAACCGTCCGAACTTTCCGTCACTGGTTTGCTTCATGTCGAGGAGCAGTGCCTCGTCAAACAGCCGGTCTCCGGCGTTTCTGGGCTCGCGGGGAAAATAGAGTTGAGTGGTAAGGACGCGTCCCCCTGGGCGCTGGACCTTGAGATGGAAATGACGCGTGCGGCCGGGATAAAACGCGGGGACGATGGTGTTGAACCACCATCGTCCCCGGGTGTCGGTGAACTGGTGTCCGCGCAGACGGAAACCCACGCTGTCGTAGTCACCGTTTTCGTCAGCATGCCAGATCTCGACGAGGCTGCCGCCAAGCGGTCGGCAGCGGTTGTCGAGCACGAACCCGGCGACGGTTATTCGCTCGCCCCCGGGCGCATCCGGATAGAGATCCCGATTGAGCGGCGAGTTTGGCCTGAAGAATGGGCCGGCTTCTCGCTCGAGGGTTGGTTGATCTCCATCGTCACATGCAAGGGTGAGCGGCAGTTCGGGAGCGGCCTGCGCAAACGCCTTCATTCTTGCTGCGTCGATGAGAGGCAACGTCAGAAAGGCCGTCAATAGCGAGCGTCTGGTGGAGGGCAAGGTCGATCTCCCGGCGATTTGTTCTAAGGGGGCAGCAAAATAGTCGCGCCTTACCGCAGGCGCTGCACCGCATTCGCCTGCGCCTCCCGGATCAGGCCGGCATACATATTCTCTTTACCGGGATACCACGGCATCGTGCCGATGGAGCCGAAGCCGGGAATGGTCTCCATATGTGCGACCATGCGGGCACGCATGCGCTTGTCAGGAAGCGGGCCTGTCATCGTCTGGACATTATCACTCATGTGGTCAGGGTTGGAGGTGCCGCAGAGTACGCTCGTGACCGCCGGATGCGCCATGACCCACTTCAGGAAGAACTGCGCCCAACTCGTCGCGCCGAACTCGACTGCGAAACCAGGCAGCGGATGTCCCTCAACCACCTTCATCAACCGTGCTTTTTCAAGCGGCAAATTGATCAGGACGCCGACACCCTTGTCGGCCGCGGCCGGGAGAAGACGGCGCTCGGCGTCGCGGTTGAAGATCGAGTAGTTCGTCTGGATGAAATCGACATCGTCGCGCTGGACGATCGCCAGCAACTGATCCTGCGCCGCCGACTCGTGATGCGTCACGCCGACATGGCGTATGAGCCCTTCCTTCTTCCAGGCTTTCATCAGTGGAATGACGACCGGTGCATTGGTGATGCTGTGGCATTGCATGAGATTGATCGTGGCGCGCCATGTCCGCATGCGCGATTGCCGAAAGCTTTCAACGGCGTGGCTTTCGTCTCCAAGATACTCTCCTGTCGACCAGACCTTGTTGGCGAGAAACATCTCATCGGATCTTGCAAACTCGCCCATGAACTGCCCGACGCTGACTTCGGCCGAGCCGTAGAGCGGCGATGTGTCGACCACGCGACCGCCTGCAGCGACGTACCGCTCGAAGACCTGACGGAGAGCGTCACGGCGATCACCGGGCTTCAGGTCAAAGGTGAGGAATGTGCCGAGACCCAAGACTGTGACCTTTTCGCCAGTACGTGGTAAGCTGCGGGTCAGCACATCCGGATTTGATCCAGTGACTGGCGACGCCACATTCTTGTCCTCGGTTTGCGCCGTAGCGTTGGTGGCCAGTGCCAGCCCTGTCGCCGCCGCCCCCATAGTGCCGAGGAAGCCGCGTCTGTTGATCTTTGAGTGGTCCATGAGATTTCTCCGTTTCGCTAACCGTCAGAATTGCCAACTAGCTGGTACCCAGGCATAGCCACCGTCGGTCTTCAGCATCCGACCAAGACCAGGGAATGGATAGTGGAAACCAAGCACGGGCATGCGCTCGGCGGCCGCCCTATCGAAAATGCGACGACGGGAAGAAAGAGCCGTCTCTTTGTCGCGGTCGGGTCCGGGCAGCCAGGGATTGCCGACGTTGACGACAGGGTGGTAGGCAAGGTCTGCCGTCAGCAGCAACTGGTCGCTCCCGGAATGGACGAGGAAGGTCGCCATGCCTGGCGTGTGACCCGATGCGACGATCGTCGTTAGACCCGGCACGATCTCGGCGCCGGCTTCATAAAGCTCGACGTCGTTCATGACCGGCGCGAGGCTGTTCTTGATGTTTGCCGCGAAGCGCAGACGGAATTCCTCCGGCACAGGCATGTAGGAGAGATCCGGATCGGTGCGGACGAAGAAGTCCCAGTCGGCCTTCGGGACGAAGACAGTGGCGCGGGGAAAGGCCTTGCCGCCGTCCGCGGTTCTTAAGTTACCGACATGGTCGGGATGGGTGTGGGAGATGACGATCGCGTCAATGTCCGTGGGATCAAGACCGATTGCCGCGAGGTTATCGAAGATGCGGCCACCGTTCGGGCCCATGGTCTTGCCGGCGCCAGCCTCGATCAGAATCCGCCGGCCACCGGTCTCGATCAGCAGCGTGTTGAGGTTGAGCGTCATGTGGTCGGTCGGCAGAAATGCCTGCCGCAGGACCTCTTGAAGCTCGGCTTCCGGCGCGTCGCTTGCATAAACGCGGGGCGGGCCACCAATCACGCCGTCGCTCAACACAGTCGCGCTGATTTCGCCGACGCTGAAGCGGTAGTGACCAGCGTTGGCGGTCACCAAGGGCGCGGCCTGGGCGTTGGCGCTGCCGGAGCCACCCAGGCTCGGGATGAGCATGCTTGATACGCCTGCGACAGCGGACAGCATGATCGCACGTCTGTTGAGAGTGAAGGCATTCATCGGTCTTCCCTTCTGCATTGGACACTCTTCATTGGCTTGGCTGGTCGAACTGCCCGCTAAAGGAAGCAGATCGAGCAGGGCGATAATCTCTGAGCTCATCATGACATGGGTCGATTGGTCTGATAACCTGCGCTAAGTTTATCACTTTGGTTAGAAATACTTCTCAATGGATCCAATTCGCTTAGACAGCTTCGATGTCTTCGTGGCCATCGTACGTTGTGGCGGTTTCCGTGCAGCAGCACTCGAGCGAGGCGTTTCTTCATCTGCCTTGAGCCAAACGATGAATGCTCTCGAAGAGGCTCTGGGTATCCGGCTCCTCAATCGAACGACGAGGAGCGTGTTTCCGACAGAGGCTGGACAGCGCCTTCTTGAACGTCTGGCACCTGCATTGAGCGACATCAGGCTCGCGATCGCAGAGGTCGATGAATTGCGCGATAGCCCATCCGGAACCCTCAGGATCAACGCACCGGCACCGGCCGTCGATCATGTCCTCTGCCCGATGGTATTCGATTTTATGGATGCCTATCGCGAGGTGAAGATCGAGATCATCAGCGATGCTGCTGTCATCGATATCGTGGAACAGGGTTTCGATGCCGGCGTCAGGTTCGGCAAGCAGCTGGCCCAGGACATGATCGCGCTGCCGCTTGGACCCGCGCTTCGCTATGCAATCGTCGCTTCGCCTGACTATATCAAGAGATGCGGTCAACCGCTGACGCCGCACGAACTCGTTGGTCACGACTGTATAAGGCGTCGTTTCCCTGGTGGCACGCTTGTCACCTGGCGGTTCGCCGAGGGAAGCGAGGAAATCGAGGTCACTCCCACGGGCCGTTTGACCGTCAGTTCCGCGCACAATGAACTGCAAGCTGCACTGGCGGGCAGAGGAATCGCCCATGTCTTCGATGACTACGCCAAGCCGCATGTCCAAACCGGCCGGCTGGTGGAGCTTCTCTCCGACTGGAGCCCCACCTTGCCACACTGGTTTTTATACTACCCCAGCCGCCGCCTCCCGAGCGCCGCCATGCGGGCGTTTCTTGATTACATGAGGAGCTACGACTGGAAGGCGAAGAATGCCCTCGACCCGCGGTGATTTGGCCAGGTTCTTGCGTAGAAGCAGATCGGAGCTCCTTCTAAATCCGGCGTTGTTCGGCCGCATCGAACTCCCTACGCGAGGCTTCGATATCTTGCCATGTGTCGCGGATCCAATCGGTGAATCCCGCAAGCGGCTTCAGCATCGATTTTCCGCGATCGGTCAGCTCATACTCAACGCGCGGTGGCAGTTCGGTGTAATAGTGCCGTGCTACGAGCCCATCCCTCTCAAGATTGCGAAGAGTAAGCGTCAGCATACGCTGCGAGATATCGGGAATACCGCGTTGAAGGGCGCCAAACCGCATCGGTGCATCGGGGGAGAGTGAAAGCATCGAGATGACGAGGATCGACATATGATGGCTGATAAACGGGATTTTCTCGGCAGCCAGCAAGCCAAATATCCTTTTGCGACTACTGGCAGCGGCGCCTTTGTCCAAATCCTGATGCCGCGATCTGGGCTTGCCTTTGCCCCGTGCAGTCCGTTGCCGGTGTCGAGGAGGATAAGATCTGTCCCTGCGTTCACCAACCAGCGCGATGACGGCGGCTCCCGCCTTGAACATGGAACGACGATTGAAGAGCGTGGTTTTCTTCCTCCAGATAGCTCAGCTTCGCTTTGGTCATGGCCGAAGGACGGAAGCTCGGCGAGGTCGAGACCTCATTCAGAGGGCTGGCCTCCGGTGCCTTATTTGACCCGCTGCCATTCAATCCTGATTTCAGTGCCTTCCGGTCTGCGGAATTGTTCGGTCATGCGGTCGCCTTCAACGACCAGCCGCAAATCCTCACGTGTTCGTACGCTGCCGACCCAGTTCGGGAATGTAGACCCTTCGACACGGTTGCCGCTGAATTCTCCTTTCTCATCAACGGTGTAGGTTCCGAAAAATCCGATGCTGCCTGACATGGCCATGCGATTTTCATCATCCGTCCCCTCGCCGCGAGCGTTGGATGCAAACCGTGGGATGCCGGCGTCGGTCAGAACTTCTACGAAGTGCATGTCGGGGGTGAAGACGAGAAGACCGTTGGGCTTTTCTCCATAGGCAGATATATTTTTGCCGCCGGGATCGATCGTCGCCGACATCATCCGCCAGGTGCCTACGACTTGGTTTTCTGCGGCTGTCTGCGCGAAGGCAGAAGACGAGACGCTGAGGGCGAGAGCCAATATTATTGATCGAATGGACATGTTGTCTCCTTCCTGCATGAGGTCCGTGTTTACAGATTGCTGCTGCGGTTCACAGACCCTGCCTGTCGGCGGAATTCGCCACTCCTCGCTGCGCCTCAAGGGCAGACAGGCGTGCGGAAAGCGCCTGTGAGATGGAGGAATAGGCTGTGCTACCCAGCGCCAGCCGCAATGGTGGCGTCTTGCTCTCGGCGGCTGATATGATTGCGGCCACGGTGCGCGCGGCATCCCCCTTGATCTCGAAGCTGCCGTCGGTGATCGCCCGGCGAACGGCCCCGGCAGGTGTTTCATCGTAGGCATCCATCGGTTTCGCGCGGACGAGATTGGCTCCGAAGTTGGTGCCGGTCGGTCCCGGCTCGGCAATGATGAAGTCGATGCCGAAAGGCGCCACCTCCTGTGCCACGGCTTCGACAAAGCCCTCGATGCCCCACTTGGTTGCGTGATAGAGGCTGAAGCCTGGATAGGCGATCTGCCCACCCTCGGAGGAAACCTGGACGATCCGCCCGCCGCCTTGTTTTCGAAGAAGGGGCAGTGCGGCACGGATGAGATGGATGGATCCGGCAAGGTTGGTGGTGATCTGCCGGTCGATCTCTTCAGTCGTGAGCTCTTCCGCAGCACCGAACAGGCCATAGCCCGCGTTGCTGACGATTACCTCTATCCGCTCGTGCCGTTGGAATGCGTCTCTGACGGCCGTGGCAATGCGCTCCGGCTCGACCAGATCGAGCTGAACGATATCCAGGCGTTCGCGGTATTCCTGCGCAAGTTTCGTCAGCGCCGCCGCGCGGCGAATCGCTGCGACCACGTTGTGTCCCTGGGTGAGCAGCTGTTGCGTCATCTCGAGACCGAGCCCCGAGGAAGCGCCGGTGATAAACCATGTCTTTGGCATGTGAACTCCTGATCTGTTCATCTGCAATGTAAGACAGCAATATTGGTGATATAAGATCTTCAATTTGAGATGCCGTGGTGAGGATAATTCACGAATAATGCGTCCCAGTCTGAATGATCTCGCCGCCTTTGCGGCTGTGGCCAGTCACCAGAGCTTTCGCAGAGCTGCCGACGTCATGGGCGTTTCGCGCTCGGCTCTCAGCCACGCAATCATCGGATTGGAGGCAAAACTGGACGTGCGGCTCTTTAACCGGACGACCCGCAGCGTGTCGCTGACCCAGGCCGGCGCTCGCCTGCTCGCGCGCCTCGATCCGGTTCTTCAGGATCTTGATCAGGCGCTCGATACCTTGTCGGAGGAGCGCGGCACCCCGAGCGGCACACTGCGGATCAATGCAAACAAGAGCGGCGCCCGCATTCTCCTCGAAGAGGTCGTGCCGCGCTTTATGGATCTCTATCCCGACGTCGAGCTTGATCTTGTTTCGGAAGGTCGGCTCGTCGATATCGTGGAACAGGGATTCGATGCTGGAATACGCCTGCTGGAAACCGTCCCGAAAGACATGGTCGCGGTGAAGTTCGGCGGCGACGTGCGTTTCATTGCCGTGGCAGCGCCGTCCTATCTCGAGAGCAGAGCAAGACCGCATACGCCCGACGACCTTTATACGCATTGCTGCATCCGCCAACGTCTGCCTAGCGGAAAGCGCTATCGCTGGGAGTTCTCAAAGCGCGGGGCCGAAGTCGCGATCGACGCGCCGGGCAATCTCACCCTCGACGACAATGATCTTCTCGTGCAGGCGGCCGCGGACGGCCGTGGCATTGCTTATGTGCCGGAATATTTCGCACGGCCGTTTCTGGCGTCCGGTCAACTCGCGACCGTGCTCGATGATTGGTGCCCGCCGACGCCTGGTCTGGCGCTCTATTACCCGCGCAGCCGGCACGTGCCCTCCCCGTTGCGGGCCTTCATCGACCTGCTGCGAGAGGTGGACAGGGCACGATGACGGGGCGACGGTGCACGGCGTCCGGACCTGTCAGAGGATTTGGCGGCACCCATCGCTTTGAAGCGTTTACGCATCGCGGATGCTCGCCCTGTCAAGGCGTCGCTGGCTTGCGGCGCAAGATCATGCCGCCATGGTGCAGTGTGTTCGCATCGACGAAATCGCCGTCGGCGGTGAAACCCGTGTCGTCCCAGTACTCGATATGCTTCCCGTCGACTTCGTAACGGCCTTCATAGGCACGTTCGCGCTGACCGCGGGCCTCGACGTAACGTCCGCTCGGCAGAAGTTCATGGCGAACACGGTTGTCGTCGGTGACCCACATGCCAACGTAAGGATGGTTCGGCTGCAAATTGGTCTCCTGCGCTTCTGCGGGTTGAATCGAAAGGGTGGCCGCCGTGATGAGTGCTGCGAATGGCTGCCGCATAGTCGGGCTCCGTTAAGCGTTGCTATTCTCGGTTTGGAGGCGATAGCGCATAGGTGCGCGGTGCCGGTTCGGGCGTCGGTCATTGATCGCGCGGAGCGTTATTGTCGACAACCTGCTGATAGGCAACGAGGTCCAGGAAGGCTTCCGCATCGACGACGAGGCCGTCCTTCATCCTGAATATCCAGACAAACTGGTTGCGATAGGGCGCGCCCGACGTTGTGGTCGCGGTTCCGTCAAAACGAATGATGATCGTGTCGCCGTCGGCAAAGATGTTGTGCACCTCCGGCATGATCGCCGTCGCGAGACGGCTGGTCAGGGGACGCGATGCCCGTTCGATAAAGTCCTTCTGGTTGCGATAGGTGCCGGCGACCGGCCCGGAGCCATGGATCGTCCAGACGACGTCGGGAGCGAGAAGTTCCGCGAAGACGTAGGTACCACCACGCCATTTTTCGAAGGCAGCTTCGACGATAGCCTTGTTCCGCTGCTCGATCGCGGAACTGTCAGGGGCCCGCGCCTGCGTTGCCGCGGTGGTGGCAATGGCTGCACTCGGCAGGGCGAGCGACAGCAATGCCAGTGTGATCAGAGCTGTTCGGCTCGCGCCGGCGACCCACTGGCGTGTCGGAAGAATGGTCATGGTATCAGTCCTTTCCTGTTGCTGAGAGCTTGCTAAGACCATCGATCGGCAATGAAGCTGCGTGCACCGTCAACGGCCTCGCGTCGTTTGAGCGGTCAGTCGCAGCGTAGACGCATCGATAAGGTCGAACAACTTGCCCAATAATGACCGCTCTGGTAAATAGATCTAACCAATGGCAATCGACCTGAATGGCATTTCTGTTTTTCTGGCAGTCGCCGAAGCGCGGAGCTTTCGCGTGGCCGGGGAGAATTTGGGCGTCACACGGCCGGCGGTCAGCCAGGCCATCCGCCGTCTGGAGGACCGGCTGGGCGTCGCGCTCGTACGCCGCACGACGCGCAGTGTCAGTCTCACGGAGGCCGGCGAACAACTGTATCGGAGGGTGGCGCCGGCTATTTCGGAAGTCGGACTGGCGCTCGACGCGACTGCGGACCGCGACAGCGCACCGGGCGGACTGTTGAGGCTGGCGGTGTCATCAATCGCCGAGCAGTTCATCTCCGGGCCGCTTCTGGCCCGCTTCGCGGACACCTTTCCCGCTATTCAGATCGACGTGACCGTCACGGACGAGGAATTCGACATCGTTGCGGAAGGCTATGACGCGGGGGTACGTTTGGGCGAAGTCATTGATCAGGATATGATTGCCGTTCCGGTATCCGGCGAGCAGCGCCAGGGCGCCTTCGCTGCGCCGTCCTACATTGAACGTTTCGGCAAGCCCGAACATCCTTCAGAGCTCTCGTCGCATCGTTGTATCGGCTGGCGTCCAGCGCCACACAGCGCACCTTATCGTTGGGAATTCGGCCAGCATGGCCGCGAGTTCGACGTGGCTGTCGACCCCCAGATCACCACCAACGACATGTGGCTTATGATCCGCACAGCCTGTGCCGGCGGCGGCATCACCTTCGGGATGGAGGACACCTTCAAACCCTATGTCGAATCTGGTCAGTTGGCTCCTCTCCTTCAGGAGTATTGCCCTCCCTTTGCCGGCTTCTTTCTTTATTACCCCAGCCGGCGCAATCTGCCTCCGAAGCTTCGGGCACTGGTCGACCATGTCCGGCGGTGGCGATAGCATCCGTCCACGAGATCGCCGTGGTGACAGGCAGTGCCAGGCTAGGCCGGGTCGACGCGGATCCTGCGGGCCAAGGCTACCTTTAAGCCATGGCCGCATCGCGGATGGTCGCTGGATTGCCCACCCGATCGCGTTGCTTTCGTCGAAGACGCCGTTCAGGTAAACCACATTGCGGCTCAGTCCGGCTTGACTTTAGTCAAAGCAGGCGCTGTCGATAGCGCTATGATGACGAAAATGGCTCGCCTTCGAGGATATAGGCTCAATGTATCGCACGATCATCTGCGGCATCGGCATGGGCTCGCGACAGACGGCAAACCGCCTGTTGCGCCGGGCTGCGGCGCTGGTGGACGACGGCGGAACCATTATCGTCATGCACGTTGTCGAGAACATCCCGCACCGTCACCTGACTGACATTCCCGAGGAATTCGAGACTGCTGCCATTGTCGACGTCGAGCAGAAACTTGCATCGTGTTGCAAGGAGCTGGGCATCCCGGCGAGGATCGAGGTTCGCATCGGCGTAGCCGCCTCGCTGCTCGTGTCGGCCGCCAGGGAAACAGCGGCCGATCTCATCCTGCTGTCGTCACACGTGGCCGATATCACCGACTATGTTTTCTCGTCGATCGTAGAGAAGGTTGTGCGCCATGCCGGGTGCTCGGTTCTTATCGACCGGCGCCTCGATCATCACCGCGAGGATGCCGAGGCTCAAGCAGAAGACGTCGCTTTGCTCTGATCCCGGCGAGCTTCCGCCGATCATGGCACGACCGGCTTGACGCTCGCGGGCATCCCCTCCCCGGCGGCGGCCCGGCAACCTATATCAATCCCAACCAACCAGCAGTATTCACTGCCTGACCGGAGATATGCATGAGCCAGGATCCCTATGAGCTTCTGGGCGTAAAGCGGGATGCAACCCAGAAGGATATTCAGAGTGCGTTCCGCAAGCTCGCCAAGAAACTTCACCCCGACCTGAACCCCGGCGACAGACACGCCGAGGAAAGGTTCAAGGAAATTTCGACCGCCTACGAAATTTTGAGCGACGAAGAGAAGCGCGGGCGCTTCGATCGCGGCGAGATCGATATGACGGGCGCCGAGCGGGTGCAGCGCAGCTATTATCGTGACTATGCCACAGCCGGCGGTCCGGATAATCCCTATCGCAACAGCGCCGGCTTTGCCGATTTCAGCGATGCCGATGATATTTTCGCGAGCTTCTTTTCGCGCCGGACCGGCGGCGGTGGCCGGGCACGCAGCCAGGGTCAAGATCGGCGCTTCTCCATGGAGGTCGATTTTATCGAGGCCGTCAACGGCACCAGAACCGAGGTCAAGCTTCCCGACGGTCCCGCGCTCGAGGTCAAGATTCCGCCCGGAACCCGCGACGGCCAGACCTTGCGGCTGCGCGGCAAGGGCGAGCCGGGCATCGGAGGCGGGCCGGCGGGGGATGCGCTGATCGAGATCCGCGTGCGCCCGCACCGCTTTTTCACGCGCGACGGCGATGACATCCGCCTGGAACTGCCGATTTCCCTCAGCGAGGCTGTGCTCGGCGGCAAGGTGCGCGCGCCCACACCTTCGGGAGCGGTCAGCCTGACGCTGCCGCCGCATTCCAACACCGGAAAGGTCCTGCGTCTCAAGGGCAAGGGCGTTCCAAAACGCGGCGGCGGACACGGTGACGTCTACGTCTCATTGAAGATCGTGTTGCCCGATAGCCCTGACGAACGGCTGACCTCCCTGGTGAAGGAATGGGCGACCGCACATCCATACGATCCGAGGAAGAACATGGAGGCCTGATCATGAATGATCACGAATTCCGTCTTTGCTTGGAAATCGATGTGGTTCAACTCGATTTCTGGGTCGAACAGGGTTGGTTGATTCCGGAGACGTCGCGGGGGCAAAGGCAGTTTCGCGAAGCCGACGTCGCCCGCGCCCGGCTCATTCTTGATCTCATGGGCAATATGGGCGTCAACGAAGCCGGCGTCGATGTCGTCATGGATCTGGTGGACCAGCTTCATGGCATGAGGGGAACCATGGGCAAGCTGCTGACGGCGATCGGCAGGCAAGAACGGGACGTTCAGCAGCGTCTGTTCGATAGTCTTGAGGAGGTCGACCGGTTTTGAACGGCCGGACGCATGATATCGGATGTCCTCACACCGTGAACCAGTAGCGGACGATGTGGAAGAACAGCGGCGCTGCGAAGGTGATCGAGTCCAAGCGGTCGAGCACGCCGCCATGCCCCTCGATGACATAGCCCCAGTCCTTGGCGTTGAGGTCGCGCTTGATGGCCGAGAGCACGAAGCCGCCGAAGAAGCCCGCGACCACGACGACCGTGCTGACGGCCGCCGCCTGCAGAGGCGAGAACGGCGTCAGGCGATAGAGCAACGTTCCCACAAGGATGGCCGAGGCGCCGCCGCCGAAGAGGCCTTCGAGCGTCTTCGACGGGCTGATGTTCGGCGAGAAACGACGCTTTCCGAGAAGCTTGCCCCAGACATACTGGAAGACGTCGCTCAGCTGCACCACGATGACGAGATAGATGAGAAGAAGCGCCGGGGGCGTGCCGGTCTGCAGCATCAGCAGTGCGGGCGCATGGCTGATCGAATAGACCGTCAGCATCAATCCCCATTGCACCCTGGCGGTTCGCGCCAGGAACTCGTTGACGTCGCCCGTCAAGGTCGCCACCGCCGGCAGGATCAGAAAGGCATAGACCGGGATGAAGATCGCAAAGAGGCCGTACCATAATGTGCCGAGCAGCACATATTGCACCGGCAGCACCACGAAGAATGACAGGAAGAGCGCCAGGTGGTCGCCACGTCGCGACGGCGTCAGCGTCCAGAATTCGCGGAGCGCCATGAAGGAGAGGAATGCGAACAGTACGACCACCGCAGTATCCCCGAGCAGGAGCGCGCCGCCGAAGACGGCGACCATGATCCACCAAGACCGAATTCGGGCATTGAGGTTATGCACGGTGGCAACGGATCCGGGGTCCGTGGCGCGCCGCTGGAGGATGAAACCGATGGCGGAGGCGACCGCCAGCAGGCCGAGGATTGCGGCCAGCACAATGGAGAAAAAGCTGGTCATTCGACAGGCCCCCCGCGCGCGAGCTCGATGACTGCTGCACGGGCGCGGGCCAGGAATGCGTCCTTTCCTTCGCCCGGTTCGACGCGTAGCGGCTTGCCGAAGCGCGCCGTGCAGGTGATCGGCACGATCAGCATGCTCCCCTTGGGCAGGATGCGCTGAAGGTTGTCGAGATGGATCGGCACGAGTTCGACATCGGGGAAACGGCAGGCAAGGCGATAGATGCCGCTGCGGAAAGGAGCGATTTCATCCGTGGCGCTTCTCGTCCCCTCGGGAAAGATCAGGATCGAACGGCCCTCCTCGAGCAGGCGCTCGAGCGGCTCCAGCGGGTTGCTGTCCGGCAGCGGCTTGCGGTCTATCAGGACGGCGCGCAGGCCTTTCTCCGCGATGAAGCGGCGGAAAGTGCTGGTTCCCCAATAATCACGTGCGGCCACCGGATGGGTAAGCCGGCGTACCTGATACGGCAGGGCGGCCATGACGGCGACGGTGTCGACGTGGCTGTTGTGATTGGCGAAATAGATGCGGCGGCGTGTGTCGGGCGTGCAGCCCCGCCACTCGCTTCGAGCGCCGACCATGATACGGACGAACAGCACGAGAAGCCGACGGACGAGTGCGCTCATAACTTCTCCAGGCAACGGCCGAGGTTCGTCGTGCGCGTGATAAAGGTGCGCGAAAGCCGCGTACTCACGGCGATCGCCCCCGACGACGACCGGCTCGCGATCGGCCGCCGCGAGGCGTCCTCTTCTTCAACCATTTCAATTTCCCCAACCCGATCGTCTATGCATATCCTGCCAGAGTCGCCGCGCCAAGCCCCGCAGATCCGGCTCGAGAAGCACGATGGCACCGGGCGTGCAGCCTGCCACGTCTCGTTCTTTCAGCCAGGTTACGGCGGCCGATCAGCCTGATTTTTAAGCCTATTCGCTGCTTGACACATTTTTGGGCGCTACTATGATTTTTGAACCAGATGGTCAAAACGGGGAACAATCAATGACCAAAGACATCCTGATTTCACGCCGCGCAGTGATCGCGTCGGGCATTGCGCTTGGCGTGAGCGGCTTCGCGCCGCTCGCTAGAGCGGCTGCGTCCTTGAAAGTCGCCGGAATTCATGCGTCGCCGGTCGAAAATGCTTGGAACTCCTGTCTGCACAAGGCACTCCAGGACGCCGCCAAGGACGGCGTCATCGAATATGTCTTCTCCGAAGGCGTCTCCGGCACCGACTATCCGCGCGCCATGCGCGAATATGCCGAACAGGGCAATAAGCTGATCATCGGCGAGGCCTATGCGGTGGAAAAGGAGGCGCGACAGGTTGCTGCCGACTACCCCGATACTGCTTTCGTGCTTGGCTCGAGCGGCGAGCAGGCCGGCGACAACTTCGGCGTCTTCGGCACCTGGAACCACGATGGCGCCTATCTGGCCGGCATGCTGGCAGGCAAGATGACCAAGTCGAACGTCGTCGGCTCGGTCGGCGCCATACCGATCCCCGAGGTCAACATGCTGATCAACGCCTTCGCCGCGGGCGTCAAGGCGGTCAACCCCGATGCCAAGCACCTCGTCTCGTTCATCGGGACCTTCTTTGACCCGCCGAAGGCGCGCGAAGCCGGTCTCGCGCAAATCGACGCCGGCGCCGATATCCTGTTCGGCGAGCGCATCGGCACGGCCGATGCCGCCAAGGAACGCGGCATCAAATCGGTCGGCTCGCTGATCGATTACACGCCGCGTTATCCAGATACCGTGTTCGCCAATGCCATGTGGTATTTCCGCCCGATCCTGAATGCTGCAATCGCCGATGTCGCCGCCGGCAAGCCCGTTGGCAGGAACTACACGTCTTACGGCCTGATGAAGGAAGGCGGCAGTGATATCGTCTTCGTCAAGGGCGTGGCACCCGCCGAGGCGGAGGCTGCGATGGAGGCCAAGCGCGCGGAGATCAAGGCCGGCACCTTCGAAGTTCCGAAGATGATGGACGAGCCGAAGTAGTCGGTTCATGCAGGGCGACGCGACTGAGCTGGCGGCGGCGATCAGGCATGGCAGCCTGAGCGCTGCAGAGGCGATGCAGGCCTCCATCGACGCGGCCGTGCAGCATGAGACGCTCGGCACGATCGCTCATCTCGATGCCGCAATGGGTCTCGCCGCAGCGCACGCCTGCGACCGGGAACGGCGCAGCGCGCCCGATGATTTTTCTGGGCGGCCCCTTGCGGGGGTGCCGACCTTGGCGAAGGACCTTGGCGGTCCCTTTCGAGGACTGCCCGTGACGGCGGGTTCCCGCCTCTTTGAAAGAAAGGGCGGCGAAGCGGATTCCGATCTGGCTTCCCGGTTTCGCGACGCCGGCCTCTGCCTGTTCGGCCTGACGACAAGTCCGGAATTCGGTCTTTCGCTCGCCAGCGAACCGGCGATCGGGCCTGTCTGTCGCAATCCGCTCGATCCGGCCCGGACCGCGGGCGGCTCCTCCGGCGGCGCGGCGGGGGCGGTTGCGGCCGGGATCGTCGCGATTGCGCATGCCACCGATGCCGGCGGCTCTATCCGAGTGCCGGCAGCCTGTTGCGGCCTCGTCGGACTGAAGCCGACCCGAGGCGCCATTCCGGGGGGGCCATCCTTCGGCAACCACCTCGCCGGCATCGCGAGCGAACTGGCGGTGTGCCGGTCGGTGCGGGATATGGGGCTGATTTTCAGCCGGCTGAGCGGTCATGCGCGCGGACCTGTTCCGGACCCCTCCCCTGTCGAGATCGACAACGGCCGTTTGCGGATCGGCCTGCTGACCGACACCGGGGCGGTTTACCCGACTGAGGGTGATCGCCTTGCAGCAGTCGAGGACGCGGCGCGCATGCTCGAACGCGATGGACACCTTATCGTTCCACTCGCCTCGGCCGAGTTCGAATGGAGCGTCGCCGCCAGCGGCCGCGCCTTTGCCGACATCGTGTCCGTCAACCTCGCCGCCCTCATAGAGGTGGCGGCTCTTGAGGAAAGCAGGGCCGAGCCTCTCACGCAGGCTTTCGCGGTGCGTGGACGGGCGCTTTCTTCGACCATGCTCTGGAACACGCTGAACGATGCCGTTCTGGTGAGTCATCGTCTTTGGAGGCTGTTCGACAAGGTCGATTGCATCCTGACGCCGATGCTTTCGTCCGCGCCTCTTGCGATCGGCTCCTTTCCGACCGATCATGCCGATACGGATCTGCATCTCGAGAGAATGATGGCATTTGCGCCGCTTGCCTGCCTCGCCAATATTTCGGGTTTTCCTGCTTTGGCGCTCTCCTTCGGACAGGATCGACAGGCCATGCCGCTGCCGGTGCAGTTCATGGCGCCGATGGGCCACGAGCCGCGCCTTCTGTCGCTTGCCGCACGCCTGGAGGCCGAGGGGCGATGGCAGCACCGGTTTCCGGTGGCAGGACTTCCGTCATGACCAGCCCCGTTCTGGAAATTCTCGGCGTCAGCAAACGCTTCGGCGCCAACCTTGCCAATGATGATATTTCCATGACCCTGGCCAAGGGGGAGGTCGTGGCCCTGCTCGGGGAAAACGGTGCCGGCAAGACGACGCTGATGAGCATTCTTTTCGGCCACTACACACCGGATGTCGGGCGAATTCTGATTGAGGGCGCGGAGGTGCCGCCGGGCAAGCCGCGTGCGGCGATCCGCGCTGGTGTCGGCATGGTGCACCAGCATTTCTCGCTGGCGCCCAATCTGACAGTGCTTGAAAATGTCATGACAGGCGCCGAAAAGCTGTGGTCCTGGCGCTCGGCAACTTCAGCGGCGCGCAGGAAGCTCCTGGCCATTTCCGAGCGCTTCGGCCTAGCGGTCAATCCCGATGCCCGTCTCGGCGACCTGTCGGTCGGCGAGCAGCAGCGGGTGGAGATCCTGAAGGCGCTCTATAACGACGCCCGCATCCTGATCCTCGACGAGCCGACTGCGGTGCTGACCAACATCGAGGCCGAGCGGCTGTTCACGACACTGAAGGAAATGGCCCGCCAGGGCCTGTCGTTGATCTTCATCTCACACAAACTCGATGAGGTCATGGCTGCAGCCGACCGCATTGTCGTCTTACGCGGCGGCAAGATGGTCGCCGAACGCAGGGCAGCGGAAACCAGCAAGGCGGAGCTCGCCGAACTGATGGTCGGGCGGCGCGTGACACGGCCCGTGCGCGAGCCGTCGGAACCCGGGGCCGTCGCCCTTGAGGCTGACGGCGTGACGGTACGCACCGGCGGCGTCGACCGGCTGAAATCAATCAGCTTTCGGCTGCACCAGGGTGAGATCCTCGGCATCATCGGTGTTGCGGGCAATGGCCAGGCGGCGCTGGCGCATCTTCTTTCCGGTACACTGGCGCGCAGCGCCGGGGACCTTCGGCTGTTCGGGGAAGTCGTTGGCCATCTTAGGGTCTCAGATGTCGTGGAAGCCGGCATCGGCCGCATTCCCGAGGACCGCAACCACGAGGGCGTGATCGGGGAAATGGCGATCTGGGAAAACGCCGTTTTGGAGCGCATCGTCTCGCCGGCCTTCTCGCGCCGCGGTCTCGTCAATCGCAGGGCCGGCATGGCTTTCGCCAGGGAGATTATCGACGGATTCGATGTTCGCGGCGGCGGGCCGGCAACCCGCACAAGGCTGCTATCCGGCGGTAATATGCAGAAGCTCATCCTCGGCCGCAGCCTGTATCGGCGGCCGCGAATCCTGATTGCCGCGCAGCCGGCCCGGGGCCTTGACGAGGGTGCCGTAGCCGCTGTGCATGCACGCCTGCTCGAAGCCCGCCGGCAGGGAACCGCCGTGCTGCTGATCTCGGAGGATCTCGACGAGGTGATCGCGCTTGCAGATCGCATACAGGCGATCGTCGGTGGCCGCTTGTCGCCGCCCGTCGATGCCGAAGGAGCCGACGGGCGCAGGCTGGGGCTGATGATGGCCGGCGAATGGCAGGAAACCCGCGAGGCCGGCCATGCGATTTGAGCGCCGCGAGCACCGCCCGCTTTCCCTGCTGATCGTCACGCCTGTTGTCGCCGTCATCGCCGCGCTTGCGCTCGCCGGCATCCTGATCTCGATCGCCGGCGCGCCGGTGCTGGATGCCTATTGGCGGATCCTGACCGGCGCCTTCGGCTCGCGGCTGTCGGCGACCGAAACGCTGACGCGGGCAACGCCGCTGATGTTGACCGGGCTTGCTGCGGCCGTCGCCTTCCGGGCGCGGCTCTGGAATATCGGCGCCGAAGGCCAGTTCTATCTCGGCGCCATCGCCGTTGCGGCGGCAAGCTCGAAACTGCTGGGCAATTTTCCCGCTCCCATTCTCATCCCGCTCCTGCTGCTGATCGGCGCCATCGCCGGCATGGTGCTGATCCTGGTTCCGCTGTGGCTCAGGCTGCGCTTTTCGGTCGATGAGGTCGTCACCAGCCTGCTCCTGAACTTCATCGCCGTGCTTTTCGTCTCGATGCTCATCGACGGGGTTCTCAAGGATCCGCTTGCCTTTGGCTGGCCGCAGTCGCAATCCGTCAGCGATCACGCCATGCTGCCGAAGCTGATCGCCCGCTCGCGCCTGCATATCGGCTTTACGATCGCGATCGCTCTTGCCGTCGTCGTCCATTTCGTCCATTCCCGCACCGTTTTCGGCATGCAGTCCCGCGCCGCCGGCCTCAATCCCGCCGGCGCGGTCTTCGCAGGCGTCCCGCTCGGTAGAACGTTGGTGAAGGTCGCCTGTCTCTCGGGCGGGCTTGCGGGGCTCGCGGGAGCGATCGAGGTAATGGGGGTCAAGGGTTACGTGACAACCGATCTGTCGCCCGGTTTCGGCTATGCCGGTATCGTTGTCGCGATGCTTGCCAACCTCAATCCGCTCGGCGTCGTCTTCGCCGCGATTTTTACGGCCACCATGTTCGTGGGCGCCGACGGCATGAGCCGTGGCCTCGGCATCCCAACCTATATCGCCGACGTCACGGTTGCGCTGTCGCTGCTGACGATGCTGGTTGCGTTGTTCTTCACCCAGTACCGGATCCGGCGATGATGCAAGTGTTCGATATCATCGCCTCCGCCGGCCTCTGGGCGGCAATCCTGCGCATCGCTACGCCGCTGATCTTCGGCACGCTCGGCGCGCTGCTGTGCGAACGGGCCGGCGTGCTCAATCTCGGCATCGAAGGCATCATGACCTTCGGGGCGATGATCGGCTGGCTGTCCGTCTACCATGGCGCCGATCTCTGGACCGGCCTGCTGATTGCTGCGGTCGCTGGCGGCATCTTCGGCCTGCTGCATGCGGGGCTGACGGTGACGCTCGGCCTCTCACAGCACGTCTCGGGCCTCGGCGTCACGCTCTTTGCTTCCAGTTTCAGCTATTATGTCTTCCGGCTGATCGTGCCGCTTGCCAATACGCCGCCCACCATCATGCCGTTCCAGCCGATCGCCATTCCCGGCCTCTCGACGCTGCCTTTCCTAGGCCCGGCCTTCTTCACCCAAACGGCACCGACCTATCTTGCGATCCTGATCGCTCTCGTGATGGCCTACATCATTTTTCGCACGCCCGTCGGGCTTGCGATCCGCATGACCGGCGAGAACCCGCATGCGGCGGAAGCCCAGGGCGTCAATCCGATGAAGGTGCGTTACGGCGCGGTCATCATCGGCAGTGCGCTGATGGGAATGGGCGGCGCCTTCCTGACCTTGTCGGCGTTCAACAGCTTCTTCCCGACCATGGTGCAGGGGCGCGGATGGATCTGCATCGCGCTCGTCGTATTCGCCTCCTGGCGTCCGGGCCGCGCGCTTTTCGGCGCCCTGCTCTTCGCCTTCTTCGATGCCTTCCAGCTTCGGCTGCAAACCGTGCTGAGCGGGCTTGTGCCCTACCAGCTCTTCCTGATGACGCCCTATATCCTTTCCATTGCCGCGCTTGCCGTCATGGCCCGCCGCGCGCGCGTTCCGCAGGCGCTGATGCAGCCCTATCGCCGCGGTGAGCGCTGAGACCGTCCACATCCAACGAGGTTCCGATGTTCGATCTGATCGTCAGAAACGCAAATCTCCCCGATGGCCGCACCGGCGTCGATATCGGCATCAAGGGCGACAGGATCATCGCTGTCGAGCGCAATCTCCAGGCGCAGGCGGGAGAAGACATCGACGCAACCGGAAGGCTGGTCAGTCCGCCTTTCGTCGATCCGCATTTTCATATGGACGCTACCCTGTCGCTCGGCCTGCCGCGCATGAATGTTTCCGGCACCTTGCTCGAAGGCATCGCGCTCTGGGGGGAGCTGCGTCCTATCGTGACCAGGGAAGAACTGGTTGATCGCGCGCTACGCTATTGCGATCTGGCGGTGACGCAGGGCCTGCTCTTCATCCGCAGCCATGTCGATACGAGCGATCCCAGGCTGGTGACGGTCGAGGCGATGACCGAGGTCCGCGAAAGGGTGGCGCCCTATATCGACCTGCAACTGGTCGCCTTCCCGCAGGACGGCTATTACCGCTCGCCGGGCGCCATCGATGCACTCAACAAGGCTCTCGACCTGGGCGTCGATATAGTCGGCGGCATTCCCCACTTCGAACGGACGATGGGTGACGGCACGGCCTCGGTCGAGGCGCTCTGCCGCATCGCTGCCGATCGCGGCCTGCCGGTCGATATGCATTGCGACGAAACCGACGATCCGCTGTCGCGCCATATCGAGACGCTGGCTGCGCAAACCATTCGCTTCGGCCTGCAGGGTCGTGTTGCCGGCTCTCATCTGACGTCGATGCATTCGATGGACAATTATTACGTTTCCAAGCTGATCCCGCTGATGGCGGAGGCGGAGATCAACGTCATTCCCAATCCGCTGATCAACATCATGCTGCAGGGACGGCACGATACTTATCCGAAACGCCGCGGCATGACCCGTGTGAGGGAATTGATGGATGCCGGGCTCAATGTTTCCTTCGGGCACGATTGCGTGATGGACCCGTGGTATTCGATGGGATCGGGCGACATGCTGGAGGTTGGCCACATGGCGATCCATGTCGCGCAGATGGCCGGCATCGAAGACAAGAAGAAGATCTTCGACGCCCTGACCGTCAACTCGGCGAAAACGATGGGCCTTGCAGGCTACGGCCTGGAGAAAGGATGCAACGCCGATCTGGTGATCCTCCAGGCGCGCGACCCGCTGGAGGCGCTGCGGCTGAAGCCGAACCGGCTGGCGGTGATCCGCCGCGGCAAGGTCGTCGCCCGCTCGGCGCCGCGCATCGGCGAACTTTTCCTGGATGGTCGTCCGGCCCGGATCGACGGCGGCCTGGACTATGCGCCTCGCTGTTGAAAGACGACGCGGACCACCGGTGAATTCGAGGTGCTGTTCGCCTCTGCTCTATGCCGCTGCCCGGCGCGCCGTGATGATCCATGCGCGCGAGTCGAAGAATACGCCTTCTGAGGTCATACGAAGCTCCAGCAAATCGCGCAGCCGCCGCAGCGGTTCTTCGGGCGGTTCACCAGCATGTGCAAGCGCGTCTTTCACGAGATAGAGGCCGGCGAGCGCATCGAGTGCCGCATCCACATTTGGTCCGTAGAAGACCGGCTCTCGAACGTCGATAAAGTCGATCGAAGTAAAGCCTGCTGTCCGTAAGAGCTCGTTAGCGACAGCAGGATCGCCGAGCGAAAACGGATCGGGAGTGCCTGCGGAAACCGTAGCCGGCGCCGCCAGAGCCTGCCGGATAGCATCGGACCACTCGTTGCGCTCCCGGCTCTGCCACACCATCCACGCAAGGCGTGCGCCCGGACGCATCGCCCGGCCAATATTCGCAAAGGCCGCCGCCGGGTCGGCAAAAAACATCACGCCGAAGCGGCTGATGCAGAGGTCGAAACTGGCAGCGGGAAATGCGTGGACTTCGGCGTCGCCCTGTTCGAAGGCGGCATTGCGTAGACCCTCGGCGGCGCTCCGCCGCCTCGCGATCTCCAGCATCTCCGCGGAGCTGTCCACACCGACCGCTTGTCCCCGCGTCGCGGCGCGGGCGGCCTCGCGGGTCGTCTGCCCCGCACCGCAGCCGATATCGAGCACCCGGTCAGCGGTACCGACATTGGCAGCATCCCGAAGCTGCCAATTGTGTCGCGCCAATTCTGCGTCGTAAAAGTCGGCAAGATCCAGCGCCATTACGCCCCTCCTCGGTTGACTATCCAAGTTCGTCAAAAACAGATTGCATGTCGGGATCGGTTATGCAACATAAAACCGGTTTCAGTAAGCAATCGGATGTAAGCCATGGGAGCAGCCAGATCGTCTCCGGTCGCCGACAAGGTCGTCGAGTTCCAAGGTGTGCAGCTCCAGACTCAGGCATTCGGCAATCCGGCCAGCCCGCCCGTGCTGCTGGTCATGGGAGTGATGTCTTCCATGCTGTGGTGGCCGGAAAGGTTCTGTGAGGAACTCGCCGTCCAAGGACGCTACGTCATTCGCTACGACCAGCGCGACACGGGGCTTTCCACGTATTATCCGCCAGGCGAGCCGAGCTATTCGTTTAGCGATCTGGCCGACGACGCCATCGCCGTTCTCGATGGTTATGGAATTGAAGCCGCGCATCTGGTGGGCATGTCGATGGGCGGTTTCGTTGCGCAGGAGGCCGCACTGCGTCATCCCCGGCGGGTGCGGACGCTCACCCTGATCAGTTCGTCGCCAGTTGGGATCGGCGGGTTGCCCTCCTCCACCGCAGCTTACAAGGAACATTCCGCCGCTGCCGAGAACATCGATTGGTCCGACCTTGAAGCCATCGCTGATTTCATGCGGCGTGACTCAGCCATGCTTGCCGGCACGAAGCATCCGCACGACGCCGAGGCCGCGAGCGCTCTGATTGTCCGCGATATGGACCGCGCACCATCCTATGTCAGTGCGACGAACCACTTCATGCTGTTGAGCGGAAATGAGGGGGCAACCTTACATGCATCCCGAATAGAGAAGCCGGTACTCGCAATCCACGGCACATCAGATCCGCTATTTCCAATTGAGCATGGAGAGGCCTTCACGCGTGCCGCCCCGAACGCAAGATTGCACCGGATCATTGGCGGAGGACACGAAATTCATGATCTGGACATCGACGAGGTGGTGCGCGCAATCGCGGGCCACACGATATCCTGAGGTCGGGCAAGTCGATGCAGCAGCGATGCATGCCGGCATCCAGATGCCGGCATGCATGAAGAGCGTCAGGCGATCTTCTGGCGGGCCGGCAGTTTCCAGCCCGGCCGGACGAAGTGGCAGGTATAGCCGTTCGGTATCCGCTCCAGATAGTCCTGATGTTCGGGCTCGGCCTCCCAGAAATCGCTCGCCGGCACGACTTCGGTGACGACCTTGCCGGGCCAGAGGCCCGATGCGTCGACATCGGCAATCGTATCGCGGGCGACGCGCTCCTGTTCCGGGCTGACGTAGAAGATCGCCGAGCGATAGCTCGTTCCGACGTCGTTGCCCTGGCGGTTGCGCGTGGTCGGGTCGTGGATCTGGAAGAAGAATTCGAGGATTTCGCGATAGCTGATCCGGGTGGGATCGAAGATGATCTCGATCGCCTCGGCATGGGTTCCGTGGTTGCGGTAGGTGGCATTCGGCACATCGCCGCCTGTATAGCCGACGCGGGTCGAGATCACGCCCTTGTACCGGCGGATGAGGTCCTGCATGCCCCAGAAGCAGCCGCCGGCGAGTACTGCACGTTCTTCGGTCATTTGATATCTCCTTGTTTGCCGAGAGATAGTGTCTCCTGCTGCCGAATTCCATACGGCGGAAATCAGCACAGCTGTGCAATTTCCTTTCGAACAGGGCCGTCCTGTCATGCCGATGTTACGCGCCGACGCTAGCAAAGCCCAGGACAATCCGCGGAGACAGAGCCGCGACACCTGATGGAGATGGGTTATGAACAGGCGTGAATTTTTGATCGCATCGTCGGCTGCGGCCGGTCTTCTGGCTCTTCCGCGCTTCGCATCAGCCGCGGCTGGCACGATCGACCTCTATAGCGGTTCGGACGCCAACATCATCGATCTCTGGAATAACATCATCCGTCCCGCCTTCGAAAAGGCCCATCCCGGCCTTGCCGTGAAGGTGACGGACGCCGGCGACAATAACGGCTTGCGCGCCATCGCTGACCGTGCACTCGCAGCCCTGAAGAGCAAAACCAATCCGCAGGCCGATCTCTTCGAGCATTTCGATCCGCGCCTGCCGTCCGGCGGCATCGATGCCGGCCTCTGGGTCAAGCTCTCCGCCGAGAACATCGAAGGCTACGACCTCATCAACCCGCTCGCCCTCGATACCCCCTACTCCCTTCCCTATCGCGGCTCGCAGGTCCTGCTCGCCTACGACACGACGAAACTCGACCCGAAGGATGCGCCGAAGAGCTGGGAGCAACTCACCGCGTGGATCAAGGCCAATCCGGGCCAGTTCATCTATAACAGGCCTGACAAGGGCGGCTCGGGCGGCAACTTCGTCCGCCGCGCGATTCACGAGGTCAACGGCCGCGATCCGAGCAAGTTCAAGGTCGACAATTTCTCCGCCAACTTTGCCGGTGAGGCCCTGACGCCTGCCTGGAAGATCCTAGGCGACCTCGCCCCTTCGCTCTATGACAAGGGCGCCTACACGGCCGGCAACACGCAGTCGATCCAGCTGCTCGCCCAGGGCGTCGTCACCATGGTGCCGGTCTGGTCGGACCAGGTACTGCAGGCGATTTCCCAGGGTGTGCTGCCGGATACGACCGGTCTGGTGCAGCTCGGCGATCTCGCCCTTTGCGGCGGCTTCTCGAGGATTACCGTGTTCTCGAACGGCGCCAACAAGGATGCGGCGCTGAAGCTCGCCGCCTTCATGTTGACCAGGGAAATGCAGGAAGCGATCATCACCGAGATCGGCGGTTTCCCCGGCATCTCCTGGGACCATATCTCCGATGATCTGCGCAAGAAATATGCCGACGTCATCCCCTCGACCATCCCGACCTTCCCGAGCGGCGATTGGGAAACGGCGATCAACGACGGTTGGTACCGCAACGTTGCCCCTGGCATCAGCCGCACCTGATGTCTGCCGAGGCTGCGCCGGCGGCTCCGCGCCGCTCCCGGTTCATCGACAGGGGGAGCTCGATCGGGCTCCTTCTTGTCGCCATGCCTGTCTTCCTGCTCGCATGGCTGATCATCTTTCCTATCTTCTCGGCGGTCGTCGGTACGATCTTCGTTCGGGGTGCTGACGGAGCGACGGAATTGTCGCTGGCCTCGTATCGCTTCTTCTTCAGCGATCGCTACAGCCTCAGCAATCTTTGGGTGACGCTCTGGACCACCGCCGTCTGCGGCATCCTGCTTCTGGCGATCGGTCTCCCGATCGCGCTTTACCTCAGGTTTTCGCAAGGGCGTCTCGCCGCCTATGTGCAAGCCGTGGCGATCTTTCCGATGTTCGTGCCGTCGATCATCCTCGCCTATGCGTTGATTAGAACCATCGGTCCGAACGGCACCGTCGACCTGCTGCTGAACGCCGTCGGTCTGCCCAAGCTGCGCACGCCCTATCTGACGCCGTGGGGTCCCGTCATCGGCCTCGTCTGGGACAATCTGCCCCTGACGGTGCTGATGCTGACGGCCGGGCTTTCCTCCGTGTCGAACAGTGCGATCGAGGCCGCCCGCGACGTCGGCGCAAGGCCGCTTCGGGTCTTTGTTTCGATCATCCTGCCGCGCATGGGCAATTCGCTGCTGGTGACCGCTTCCTTCGCCGTGCTCGGCATCTTCTCCGCCTTCACCCTTCCGTATGTGCTCGGCCCGGCATCGCCGGAGATGATGGGACCGTTCATGCAGCGCACCTTCGCCGATATGAACAATCCGCTTGACGCCATGACGCAGGCCGTCATCACCTTTGGTATCTGCCTGGTCTTCGGCATCTTCTATGTCCGCTCGATTGCCCGCAGCCGCGAGACCAGACCATGAGCGACGGCAGACCAGCTATGAAACCTCGCTTCGACTGGATCGGCCTGCTCTTTGCCGGCCTGCTGACGCTGTTTATCGCGCTGCCGCTCCTCGTCGTCGGAACATGGGCCTTCACCGAAGTGTGGCGCTACCCCTCGGTGATCCCGCAACAGTTCGGTCTGCGCTTCTGGGGCCAGACGCTGGCGCGTCCCGATGTCTGGGAGGCACTCCTTCTCAGCCTTCGATCGACGACGACCGTCACCCTTCTCTCCGCCGTCATCTGCCTTCCCGCGGCCTATGCCTTCGCGCGCATGCGCTTTCCCGGCAGGAATATCCTCTTTCTCTCGTTCCTGGCGTCTCATGCCTTTCCAAAGTTCTGCCTGCTCGTCGCCATTGCCGGCATCTTTCTGCAGCTTGGCCTGATCAGCACATTCTGGGGTGTCGTGCTGATCCAGCTCGTCAGCACGCTGATGCTGATGATCTGGATCCCGGTCGCCGCTTTCCAGAACGTCGACCGGCGCATGGAAGAGGCGGCGCGCGATGCCGGGGCAACGCCGCTGCGCGTCTTCTGGTCGATCACGCTGCCGCAGGCAGCTCCGACCATATCCGCCGCACTGCTTCTGACCTTCGTCGGCACCTTCTACGAAACCGAGGGCGCCTGGCTGATCGGCGCGCCCGAGATCCGCACCATGCCGGTGCTGATGATCAGCTTCATCAACAACCAGATCGTCGTGCAATACGGGGCCGTGCTTTCCGTCATGCTGTGGGTGCCGTCCTTCATCGCGCTGATGTTTGCGCGCCGCGTCGTCGGCACCGGCGCCTTTGCGAGAGGTTTCGGCGCGTAAGCCGCCGCACAGCAATTCAGGGAAGGATTTGAGAATGGCACATCTGGCGATCGAGGGTGTTTCGAAGCTGTTCGGGACCGCCTTCGCGGTTCGCGACTTCTCGCTTGAAGTCGGCGACGGCGAACTCGTATGCCTGCTCGGCCCGTCCGGCTCCGGCAAGTCGACGCTTCTCAGGATGATCGGCGGCTTCGAACGCCCGAGCGGCGGAACGATCCGCATCGACGCCAGGGACGTGACGAACCTGCCGCCCGAGCGGCGCCCGACCGGCATGGTGTTCCAGAGCCACGCCCTCTGGACTCATATGGACGTCTTCAACAACATCGCCTTCGGTCTCAAGCTTCGACGGCTGCCGAAAGCGGAAATCCGCGAGCGCGTCGAGAACGCGTTGGCGCTCGTCGGCCTCGCCGATTACGGGCGGCGGATGACGAGCCAGCTGTCGGGCGGGCAGCAGCAGCGTGTCGCGCTCGCCCGCTCGCTGGTGCTCGAGCCAAAGATCCTTTTGCTCGACGAGCCCTTCGCCAGCCTCGACCAGCACCTGCGCGAAAGATTGCGGGAGGAGGTGCGCGATATCCAGCAGCGCCTGGGCATCACCACGCTCTTCGTCACACATGGCCAGGACGAGGCCCTGGCGCTTGCCGACCGCATCGTGGTCATGCGCGATGGGCGCACCGAGCAGATCGCCCCGCCGAGCATCATCTATCGGCAGCCGCAGACGGCCTTCGTCGCCGGCTTTATCGGTTCGATGAATTTCGTCGAGAGCCACACCAGAAACGGTGTCTGCGAACACACGCTCTTTCCTCTGCCCGTTCCCGTCGAAGACGGTCCGGTGACACTGGCCACCCGCCCGGAGGCGCTGACGATTCGTCCCTCGGAGCGGGTCGATGCCGCGACGGTGCATCGCACCGTCGATTTCGGGACGCATAAAATGATCGAGGTGGATCTTGCCGACGGCACTCGCCTGAAGGCGATGGTGCCGCCGGACGATCGGGTTCAGGCCGGAATGAAGGTCGAGCCGAGTTTCGTGAGCTTCTTTGCCTTTCGCGACAATGCTCTTGTGCATCAGTCGATGCCGGCAAGGAACGATGCGGAAGCTGGGCGGCTGTTGCCGGTTTGAAGCATTACGCTTTGGTGGAGAAGCCGCCCAGCAGCCAGGGATGCAGCGCCTTGCTGGCGGCAAGAATATCGCCGCGCCCGTCGACCGCCGCGCCGGAAAAGCGGGTCACGATGCCTCCGGCCTCTTCGACCATCAGCGCCGAGGCGCCGAAATCATGGATCGAGAGCCCGTCCTCGAAGAAACCGTCGAGCCGGCCGCAGGCGACATAGGCGATCGACAGGGCTGCCGAGCCCAGGCGGCGCACGCCTGCGGTATTGGCCATCAGGCGCTTGATGGCTTCGAAATAGGTTTCCTCCGCAATCGCCTGGACCTGGCCGGGGATCGGCAGGCCGGCGCCGATGAGCACGTTCTCGATGTCGTCTACCTCGGCGCAGCGGATGCGCTCGCCGTTGAGAAAGGCGCCGCCGCCGAGTTCGGCGCTGAAGAGTTCGTCCTGCATGGCGTCATAGACGACGCCGGCGACGAGCCTGCCGCCTTCAGCGATCGAGATCGTCATGCCGAAGTGCGGCAAGCCCCAGGCGTAGTTTGTCGTGCCGTCGATCGGGTCGATGTAAACGACCGGCGTGTCCGGCCCCGCCGCACGGTTGCCGACGGCTTCCTCGCCCTGGATGGCGTAATCCGGGAAGGCCTTGATCATTTCCTCGACGATGATCCGCTCGACGGCGACATCGATCTCGGTCTGATAGTCACGCGGCGCCTTGGCGAGCATTTCCTGGGACGTTCGCCGCCGGAGCGCACTGCGGGCGGTTTCGCCCGCCTTCAATACCGTTTCGGCAAGAATGATGAGGCGGGATGAGGCATTCGCGGAAAGACGCGCTGATGTCGGAGAGGATGTCATGTGGAAATCCGAATGCTGCAGATATGACGGAATGAATCGTGCGGACCACTCCCTTCGCAGAGGCGGATGATGATTTTATGAAGCTGCCCACGCGCTTGCACGGCGGTTGCTATATCAGGCGGTCGGTCGATGCGTCAAAGAGGTGGATCTGGGCTGGGTCGATCGAAAGCCCGATCATCTCTCCAGCCTTGACCCGGTCGCGGCGCGACTCGACGATCGTCAATTCGGGCTCGGTCGCCGCGACGATGAAGGTCGACGAGCCGGTCGATTCGACGAAGGCGATCGGCACATTGAAGCTGCCCTGTCCCGCTTCGACGACTCCGATATGCTCCGGCCGCACGCCCGCGACGAGCTTGCGTCCGGGCTCGATGTCGCGGTTGAGCGCAAGCCTCTGTTTCGCCGCACCAAAATCCAGGATCAGGCTTTTGCCGTCTTCCGCGACGATCGCCGGAATGAAATTCATCGCCGGAGAACCGATGAAGCCGGCAACGAATCGGTTTGCCGGGCGGTCATAGAGGTCGAGCGGTGCGCCCTGCTGTTCGATAACGCCGTCGCGCATCACCACCACATGGTCGGCCATCGTCATCGCTTCGACCTGATCGTGCGTGACGTAAACGAAGGTGGCATTCAGCCGGTCGTGCAGCGCCCGTATTTCCTTGCGCATATGGACGCGTAGCGCCGCGTCGAGATTGGAGAGCGGCTCGTCGAACAGGAAGGCTTTGGGATGGCGGATGATGGCGCGGCTCATGGCGACACGCTGACGCTGGCCGCCGGAAAGTTCGCGGGGATAGCGCTTCAGGAGATGCGACAGGCCGGTTGTGCCCGCCACCTCTTCGGCGGCCTTCTTGGCTTCAGCCTTGGCGACGCCGCGGATGCGCAGGCTGTAGGTCAAGTTTTCCTCGACCGTCATATGTGGATAAAGCGCGTAGGACTGGAAGACCATGGCGACGTCGCGCTTGCGCGGCGGCACGCGGTTCATCAGCTCGCCGGCGATCCTGAGATCGCCGGTCGAGATGCTTTCGAGGCCGGCGAGCGAACGCAACAGCGTGGACTTGCCGCAGCCGGAAGGGCCGACGAGGGCGACGAAAGTGCCCTTGGCGATGGAAAGATCGATATTTTTGAGGGCATGGAAGGCGCCGTAATATTTGTTGACGCCTCTGAGCTCGATCTGCGTGGTCATTTCAGGGCTCCAGAGGTGAGGCCGGACACGATGCGGCGCTGCAAAAGAACGAAGATGGCGAGGATCGGCGTCACATACATCGTGGCGTAGGCCATGATGTTGTTCCACTCGTTGGTGTTCGGCCCCATGAAGGAGTTGAGGCCGACGCTTGCCGGCTGAAGCTCGGCCGCCTGGATCATCGACTTCGAATAGACGAATTCGCCGAAGGCCTGCATGAAGATCAGGATGGCGCTGACGAGGATGCCGTTGCGGGCGAGCGGCAGCACGATGTTGAAGAAGGCGCCGACGCGCGAATTGCCGTCGACGAGCGCCGCCTCCTCCAGTTCCTGGGGAACGCTCATGAAGGTTGCCCGCACCAGAACGACGAAGAAGGGCATGCTCTTTGCCGCAATCGCGATGATGACGGCAAGTCGCGGATAGGAGAGCAGACCGATCTGCGAGAAGCCGACGAAGATTGGCGTGATCATCAGCGAAGCCGGCAGGACCTGCAGCATCAGGATCAGGAACAGGCCGACATCGACCCAGACGTTGCGATATCTCGCGAGCACATAAGCGCAGCCGACCCCGAGCACTGTGATGAGCGCCATGGCGCCGAGCGCGATCAGCAGCGAATTCCAGAGATAGCGGCCCATATCGCGGCTTTCCCAGACATAGGTGTAGGTGCCCCATTGCGGTGCGGCCGGCCAGAAGCTCGGAGGTGTGGCGAACATTTCCGAGCCGCTTTTCAGCGCGGTTATGTACATCCAGTAGAGCGGAAAGAGATAGATCGCCGCCATGGCGATCGATATTGCCAGCATCAGGCGGTCGCGGTTCGTCGTCGTGCTCATCCGCGCACCTCGTGACGTGTGGAGCGGACATAGACAACGGATGCGAACATCACGAAGACGATCATGATGACGGAGATCGTCGCGCCCTTGGCAAAGTCGTATTGGCGGAAGGAGAGATCCCAGGCCCAGTATTGCGTGACGTTGGACGAATTGTTCGGTCCACCCGAGGTAATCGCGGCGAACAGATCGAACTGCTGCAGGGTGAAGATCAGCCCGAGTGCAATGATGGCGCCGATCGTCGAGCGCATCATCGGCAAGGTGATTGTCCAGAAACGCTGCCAGACATTGGCGCCGTCGAGCTCGGCCGCTTCGTAGAGATCGGCCGGAATGCCGGCCAGACCGACGGACAGCAGGATCATGTTGAACGAGGTGCCGAGCCAGATATTGGCGATGATCACGGCATAAAGCGAATAATGCGGGTCCGAGCGCCAGAAGATGTTGCCCGAGATGATGCCGCTCTCTTTGAGGATGAAATTCAGCACACCGAAATCGCCCGAGAGGATCCAGTTCCAGATAGCGCCGACCACCAGGCCGGGCATCACCCAGGAGACGAGGAACAGGCCGCGCATCCAGGAAGCGCCAGGAAAATTGACCCAGAAGAACAGCGCCAGGCCGAAGCCGATCACGAACTGACCGGCGATGGAGCCGACGACGAAAATGAGGGTGTTATAGAGGATCGGCAGCGTTTCCGGCTGCGCGAAGAGGTCCGTGTAGTTCTTGAAGCCGACAAAGGGGCGCGAGAAGGTTCCGAGGCTGAACATGTCAACCTCCTGGAAGCTCATCACTACATTGTAGATGAGCGGCAGCCCCGCCATCAGGAACAGAAAGCCAAGGGGAAAGGCGACCAGCACGATGTCGAAACCGCGGCCGTCCCTGACGCTCGTCAGGATCCTCTTCATGGGTCCTCCGATATCCCGAACGGGGCCGCCTGGCGCTTGATGCGGAAGACAGCCCCTGCCGGGAGGAAAAGGTTAGATTTTTCTTCCCCCCGGCGGGGAGAAGAAGAGGGAGAAGTGGCGACCCCGGCCCTGCGCTCGCGCTTCGGGCGTTCGTCGCTGCAGTCGACTCACTGGATCGATTGCTTCGACAGCGCCGAACCGCTCCTCACCCTAGTACAGCCTTGATCTTGTCGGCCGCCTGGTCGAGCGCGTCCTTCGGGCTCATCTGGCCGGTGAGTGCGGCCTGGATGGCGTCCTGGATCGCCTTGGAGATCTTCGGCCATTGCGGATGGGGGCCGCGCGGCTTGGCGTATTTCAGCTGCTCGAGGAACACCTTGAGGGCGGCATCCTTCAGCGGCTGACCGCTTTCCGGGATCGAGATGTCGGAGCGGGCCGGAAGCTGGCCGAAATTTTTGAACATCTTGTCGTCCTGCGAGGCGAAATATTCGAGCGCCTTGAAGGCTTCGGCCGGATGTTTGCTGCTGGCGAAGATCGCCCAGTTGAAATCGCCCATGGCCGACGAGCGCTCAGCCCCTTCCTTGGGAACCGGAAGCAGGGTGACGCCCCAGTCGAATTTTGCTTCCTGGATCATGCGGTCGAGCTCCCATGGGCCTGAGATCGCCATGGCCGCATTGCCGGAGTTGAAGGTGCCGGTCGAATCCCACTGGCCGCGCGTCAGACTATCGGGAGAAGCGAGTTTCTCGTCGATGATCGTCTTCCAGATCTCGAGCGCCTTCACCGCGCCATCGGCATTGATGTGCTCGTAGCCGCCGCCGCCCATCTGCGCCCAGGGAAGGAATTGGAAGGTGCCCTCTTCGTTGGCCTTGGCCGAGAAAGCAAGACCGTAAATGTTCTTGGCGGGGTCAGTCAGCTTGCGCGCATCCTCGACGAGCTCATCCCAGGTCTGCGGCGGATTGTTTGGGTCGAGGCCCTTCGCCTTGAACATGTCCTTGTTGTAGTAGAGCGCGATCGTGTTGGTCGCTTTCGGCACGCCGTAATATTTGCCGTCCCACTCGACAGATTTCAGCGGGCCTGGGAAATAGTTGTCCGGCTTGATGACGCTCGACTTGGAAATCATATCCGTGAGATCGAGGAAGGCGCCGCGCGATGAGAAGAGCGCGTGCTCCGGATTGTCGACGGCGATGATATCCGGCGCCTGGCCGGTGGCATAGGCGCGCATCGCCTCGGTGACGACATCGTCGAACTGGATCAGCCTGTATTCGATCTTGATGCCGTTGTTCTGGGCGTTGAATTCCTTGACGAGGTTCGGCGCCGGCTGAGTGTCCTTGTCGAGCGACCAGAGCGTCAACGTGACGTCCTCGGCCTTGGCCGAGAGGCCGAAGAGCGAAACGCCTGCAAGCGCCAGAGCGCCGAGAATTGCATATTTGCGGATAGCCATGGTTCTCCTCCTTTGTGGTTATCCCCGTTGCCGGCAATTCCTCTTTGCCGGCCACGATGTCATCAGACCGGATCGACGACGAATTCGCCGCCCCGGGCATGCTTGAGGTGGTTCAACGCATAGACCTGGCCGGTCATCTCGAGTTCGTCGCGGTAGACCGGGTCATGCCAGCCTTCGATGTCGATCGATCCGGACCAGCCTGCAAGGCGCAGTTCGGAGATGATGTCGGTCCAGTTGCTGTCGCCGAAGCCCGGCGTGCGCATGAAGACGAACTTCTCCTTGCCGAAGATGCCGTGTTCCTTGATGACCTCCCAGCGGATGGTCGCGTCCTTGCCGTGCACATGAAAGATCTTGTGCGCCCATTTGCGGATCTGCGGCATGGGATCGATCAGATAGACCATCTGGTGGCAGGGTTCCCATTCCAGGCCGATATGGTCATCCGGCGTCTCGTTGAAGATCAGCTCCCAGGCGTCGGGATTGTGGGCGATGTTCCAGTCGCCGCTTGCCCAGTTGCCATCCATCGCGCAGTTCTCGAAGGCGATCTTGATGCCCTTGTCGGCGGCGCGCTTGGCAAGCTCGCTCCAGATCTCCCTGTAGCGCGGCAGGCTGTCGGTCAGCGGCTTGCCGCGGACACGGCCGGTGAAACCGGCAACGCAGGTGGCACCGAAATGGTGGGCGTTATCGATGCAATCCTTCCAGCCCTGCAGGGTTTCGAGATCAATCGCCGTCTCCTCGAGCGGATTGCCGAACATGCCGAGCGTCGAAATGGTGATGTCGCGATCGCCGATTGCATCGAGGCAACGCTTGCCGAGCTCGGCAAGGTTCTGCCCCTTGGTCGTCTGCCAGAAAAAAGGCTCGAAGCTTTCGAAGCCGAGGCCGGCGATCTGACCGATGCGCGCGGCGGCATCACCCTTGTTGCCGCTGACCATGGTGCCGATGCGAATGGATTTTGCAGGGTTGCTCACGTCACGTCATCCTATGCTGAAATTTCGATGCGCCGGCCGGTCTTGGCGCTTTCTATCGCGCCGAAGACCATGGCAAGGCTTCTGATATTGTCGGAACTGACGGTCTCAGGCTGTTTGCCTGTGCCGATCGCTGCGATGAAATCGGCGATGACGCTGGCGTGGCCGTGGGTTTCCTCGTCATGTTCCGGATCGGGAACGTTTACGGAAGCAAAGCCGCGCAAGAGGCCGGGCTCTTCGCCGGCGACGGCGGCCTTGAAGCTCTCCTCGCCGTCCCAGGTCAGCATGCCCTTCGAGCCGACGAGACGCCACTGGCTTTCCCAGCTGGTGCGCTCGCCTTCGGCGCACCAGGAACCGCGGTAGGTGAAGACGATATCGTCGGAAAATTCGAAAATGGCATTGGCCGAGGCGCCGTGCCGGTACCAGGAGCCCTTCGGGTTGCGTTCGACGCAATAGACGGCGAGCGGCTTCTGATCCGCGACGTAGCGGGCGGCATCGAACGTGTGGATCGCCATGTCGAGCAGCAGCACATTGTCCATCTCCTCGCGGAAGCCGCCGAAATGCGGCGCGATGAAGAAGTCGCAGTGAATGGCGGTGAGATCGCCGATCGCACCGCTGTCGACGAAACGGCGCAGGCGCCTGACCCCCGATATGAAGCGGCGGTTCTGAATGACGGCGTGAATGCGGCCGGTCTCTGCGGCGAGGTCGATCAGCGCAGCGCCTTCGGCAAGCGAGGCCGCCATCGGCTTTTCGCTGAGCACATGGCAACCGGCCTTGAGCGCGGTCGAAACGACATCATACCGGGCGGACGGAATGACGATGTCGAAGACGAGATCAGCCTTGGTGGCAGCGATGACGTCGGACAGGTCCGAGCCGATGACGGCGCCTTCCAGATTGAATTCGGCGGCGAGCTTTTCCGCCGTCTCCCGGTTCAGGTCGACGAGGCCGACGATGGAGATGGAATCGGCGAGTTGAGGGTTGGAAGCGATGGCGCGCAACCAACCTTTGGACATAGCTCCGCACCCGCACAGAATGGCACTGAATTTCACGATTTCCTCCGAGGGAGTGGCGCCAACTCTCCTGGTGACACGCATCCCGTAAACGTTTACGACTGTAGGCGAAAACATTTTCCGCTGTCAATAGAGGCGAAATGCGAAAATGCGGAGCAGAGGAAAAGCGTCAGCAGCGAGAGGCATTCGCCAGCTTGCGGAACACCTTGATATCTCAATCGGCACGGTCTCCCGTGCGCTGAACGGCAAACCTGACGTGAACGAGGAAACTCGCCGGCGCGTGCTGGCGGCCGCCGAGGAACTCGGCTATGTCGCCGATCAGTCGGGGAGAAGCCTCCGGCTGGGCGAGACGAAAGTCATCGGCTTCATGATTGAATCCAGCCAGGAAGTGGTCGAAAATGCCGACAACTTTTTCCTTGGGGTCACCAGCGGGCTGCAGCATTGCTTTGCCCGCCATAAGCTCGACCTCCTGATGCTCCCCTGCCCGGCCGATGAGGACCCGTGCGAATATCTGAAGCGCATGGTGGCGCGACGTATCGTCGATGCGATGATCATCTCCAACACGCAGCGTATCGATCGGCGCATCGATCTTCTCTTGCGGGCAAAGATTCCCTTCCTCGCTGTCGGCCGCAGCCTTTCAACCAGCAATTTCCCCTGGGTCGATCTGGATTTCGAGGGGGTCGCCGAACGCGCTGTCGAACGGCTGGTCGCGCGCGGCCATCGCCGGATCGCGATCACTGCGCCATCGTCCGAGGCCAACCTCGGCTACGTCTTTGTCGACAGCTATCGCCGTGCGCTCGAACGGCACGGCATCCGCTTCGATCCCTTGCTGGTCATTCGCGTCAAGTCGAGCGAACAAGGCGGCTACCGCGCAGCACAGGAACTGCTGCAGCTTGAAGACCGCCCGACCGCAGTCATCCTGATCTACGAGATCATGGCTATCGGCCTCTACCGACGGCTGACGGAATCGGGGATCCTCCCCGGTCGCGACCTCGCGGTCATAGGTTTCCGCGATGCTCCGCGCGCACGCTTCCTGCAGCCCTCGCTCAGCTGCTTCCGCATGTCGCTCCACGATCTCGGCATCGCGATCGGCCAGACGCTTCTCTCTAACATGCCGGCCTATCGCGCGTTCTATCCGGATGGCGGCCGCAACATCATCTGGCCGCTGGAACTGGTATCCGGCGAAAGCGACGCATTTGAGATCGGAGCCCGGAGCCCTGACCTGAGCGTCTTGTAAAGCAGACATGATGTAGTATATTTTTTCGTAAATGTAGTATGGAACTTTCCGATGAGAATGTCTTTCATGACCAGCGCTGCCTTCAACCAGAATCCAAGCAAGGCGAAGAAGGAGGCAAGTGAGCGGCCGCTCGTGATCACCGATCACGGCGAGGCAGCCTATGTGCTTGTCAGCTACGCCGAATTCCAGGCGAATTGGAAAGCGCCGAAGACGCTCTTTTCGGCATTGCGCGATCCTCGGGCGGATCAACGAGAATTCGTGCCCGAGCGGGTCGGCTTCGACGACAGGACCGTCGAGTTCTGATGGTGTTCCTCCTCGATACGAATATCGTCTCCGCCGCGCGCAGGGTCGAACGGCAGGCGCGGGAATTCCAAGACTTCATGAAGGAGTTTTCCGTCGCCGAAGCCTATCTCTCAGCGGTCACGATCATGGAAATCCAGTTCGGCATTCAGCGCGAGCGCACAAGGGACGCTGGGTTCGCCCAGGATCTCTACCGCTGGATGGACGAGATCGTGCTGGCGGAATTCGCCGGGCGCATCCTGCCGTTCGATACGGCGACGGCAAGCCGGGCCGGCCTGCTGCCGACCGCGGATAAGCGTCCCTCCGCCGATGCGATGATCGCAGCCACGGCGCTGGAGCACGGGCTGAAACTGGTGACGCGCAATGTCGCGCATTTCCTCCCGCTCGGTGTCGAATGCATCGATCCCTGGCGCTTTGCCGGCACGCCGAGCTGAGCGCTCGCGAGCTGTTCTTCATGCGCCTGCGGCGAAAAACCGGTTCTCCGGCCGCGGCAGGCCGAGATGCTCGCGCAGCGTCGTGCCTTCGTATTCGCTGCGGAAAACGCCGCGGCGTTGGAGCTCGGGGATCAGCCTTTCGGTGACATCCATCAAGCCCTGCGGCAGGTAGGGGAATACGACATTGAAGCCGTCCGAGCCCTCTTCCTCCAGCCAGCGTTCCATCTCGTCGGCAATGCTTATCGGTGTGCCGACGAAGGCGAGGCCGGCATAGCCGCCGTAACGCTGCGCCAGCTGGCGCACGGTCAGCCTTTCCTCGGCGGCGAGCTTCAAGACCTGCGCCCGGCCGGTCTTGCTGGCATTGGTGTCGGGAATATCGGCTGGCAGCGGCGCGTCGGGATCGAAGCCGGAAACATCATGGCCGAGCGCGATCGAGAGCGAGGCGATGGCGCTGTCGTAATGCACAAGGCTGTCGAGGGTGGCGCGTTTGGCGCGGGCCTCCTCGATGCTGTCACCGAGGATGACGAAGGCGGCCGGCAGGATCTTCAGATGATCGCGGCTGCGGCCGATGGCCTCCATGCGGCCCTTGATATCGGCGTAGAGCGCCTTGCCGGCGGCAAGGTCACGCGGTGAGCAGAACACCACCTCGGCGGTCTCGGCTGCGAGCTGACGGCCGGGATCGGACTGGCCGGCCTGGACGATGACGGGCCAGCCTTGCGGCGGCCGGGCAATGTTAAGCGGCCCGCGCACGCTGAGCTCCTCGCCCTTGTGACCGAGCACATGCATCTTTTCCGGATCGAAGAACAGGCCGCTTTCCCGGTCGCGGATGAATGCGTCATCGGCGAAGCTGTCCCAAAGACCAGTCACGACATCGTAGAACTCGCGCGCACGATGATAACGTTCGCCATGCTCCACGTGCTCGTCGAGGCCGAAATTAAGCGCGGCGTCGGGATTGGACGTCGTGACGATGTTCCAGCCGGCACGGCCGCCGCTGATATGGTCGAGCGAGGCAAATCGCCGGGCGATGTGATAGGGCTCGTCGTATGTGGTGGAAGCGGTCGCGACGAGGCCGATGCGCTCCGTCACCGCCGCCAGCGCAGATAGCAGCGTGAAGGGCTCGAAGGAGGTCACAGTGTGGCTGCGCCTCAGCGCCTCGACCGGCATATTGAGTACGGCGAGGTGATCGGCCATGAAAAAGGCGTCGAACTTCGCCCGCTCCAGCGCCAGCGCGAAGGATTTCAGGTGTGCGAAATTGAAGTTGGCGTCGGGATAGGAGCCGGGATAGCGCCATGCGCCGGTATGCAGGCTGACGGGGCGCATGAAAGCGCCGAGGCGCAACTGCCGTGAACGGGTCATGATGTTCCTCATGGATCGGGCTCGGCGGGCGCCTGCCCCGGATCTCGGTTACGTAGGACTTCAATGAATTCAAATCGAGACCGCAGGCGGCATTTTCGGCCGCAAACTTTGCCGCGTTCTAAGTGGCACCGTAGCGCGTCTTATCTGAAACCGTAATCGCGCCGGTCGGAGACAGATAAGAAAGCACTTTTTATTTTCCATCGCATCTATAGAATTTGTTCTCTTATCTCGGCGCGCGATTTCTTTCACCGATAGCATCGTCAGAATTGGAGGCAGCGATGAACACCGTGCTGAGGCAAGCAGACCAGATTCGACAAGTGGCCGCTCGTATCGAGAGCGATGAGGAGGCGATCGCCACCGCTCGGAGGCTGGCCGCGCAATTTGCGGCGCGCGCCGCGGAACGTGATGCCGACCGGATCCTGCCTTTCGCCGAACTCGATCTTCTCGCGCAGTCTGGACTTCTCGCGATCACCGTGCCCTCGCAATTTGGCGGGCTCGACGTTTCCAACGCCGTACTTGCCGAGATCACGGCGATCCTGTCGGAGGCTGACGGTTCGATCGGGCAGATCCCCCAGAACCATTTCTACATTCTCGAAGCGCTCCGAACTGATGGCAGCGAGGAGCAGCAGCGTTATTTCTTCGGCCGCGTTCTGGCCGGCGACCGCTTCGGCAATGCGCTTTCCGAGCGCGGCACCAAGACCGTCGGCCACTACAATACGCGCATCACCCGCGACGGGCCGGGCTACAGGATCAACGGCCGGAAATTCTACTCGACCGGTGTCCTCTTCGCCGACTGGATTACCGTTTTCGCGCTTGATCCGGAGGACAGGCTGACCATGGCCTTCGTGCCGAGGGGCACCGAAGGCGTGGAAATCGTCGACGACTGGGACGGCTTCGGTCAGCGAACCACCGGCAGCGGTACGACGATCCTCGACAATGTCTATGTCAGCGCCGATTCCGTGGTCTTCCATCACAGGGGCTTCGAGCGGCCGACGACGATCGGCTCGGTCGGCCAGATTATCCACGCGGGTATCGATCTCGGCATTGCGCGGGCGGCCTTCGCCGAAACACTGGATTTCGTCAGAACGAAATCTCGTCCCTGGATGGATAGCGGCCTCGATCGCGCCTCCGACGATCCTCTGACGATCGCCAAGGTGGGGCAGATCGCCATCCGGCTGGAAGCCGCGACGGCACTGGTGGAGCGTGCCGGCCACAAGGTTGACGCCGCACAGGTCGAGACGACGGAGGCAAAGGTGATCGAGGCGACACTTGCCGTCGCCGCCGCCAAGGTGCTGACGACCGAGGTGGCGCTCGAGGCTTCGAATACGCTCTTTGAACTTGCCGGCACCTCATCAGTGCAGGTCGGCCTCAATCTCGACCGTCATTGGCGCAATGCCCGCACGCACACGCTGCATGATCCCGTGCGCTGGAAATACCACGTCGTCGGCAATTATCATCTGAATGGGGTGCTGCCGCCGAAGAACGGCGCGCTCTGAAATCCCTGTCATCCAAATGAAAACCCCACGCCTGGCGTCGGCGGTGGGGTTTTCGATTTCGCTGACAATCTCCCCGCCTCAGCTGTACAGGCTGACTTCCGGGATTCTGTCGTTCAGCACGAATTCACCAACTTCCCGCGCCTTGTAGAAGACCGGGTCGTGCAGCGTATGTGTGCGGACATTTCTCCAGAACCGGTCGAAGCGGTATTTGTCGGCCGTCGAGCGCGCACCCGTCAGCTCAAAAACGCGCGATGTGATGTCGAGAGAGATGTGGGTGGCGTGAACCTTGGCTGCATAGGCTTCGGCGGCCGCTTCGCCGCGCTCGCGTGCAGTCACCTTCGGGCCACGGGCAAGGCCCGCCTGCACCGCAGCGGCTGCGCTGTCGGCAAGGGCTGCCGAGGCCTTCAGCGCCGCGGTGAATTCGCCGACCCGTTCGAGGATATAGGGATCGTCGGCTGCCCGCTCGACGCCTGAAGTGATCCACGGACGGGTGGTGGTGCGGACATAATCCACTGCGGCCTGCAGCGCGCCTTCGGCGGTGCCGAGATAGAAGTTGACGAAGACCAACTGTATGAACGGTGTGTTGAAGGTCGAAAGCACCGGCGCGGCGGCATTAGGTGCGGCGGGGGCGCCGACGAAATCCTCCTCGTAGACGGGGAAATCGCGGAATTCGACGCTGCCGCTGTCGGACAGGCGCTGGCCGATGTTGTCCCAGTCGTCATTGGCCACATACCCTGGCCTGTCGGTCGGCACGGCGAAACCGGCGATCTTGTCGTCTAGCGCCGCATTGGCGTTGATGTAGTCGGAGATACGCACCGCCGTGGAGAAGGACTTGCGTCCGTTCAGCACATAACCGTTGCCGCGGCGAGTAAGCACCAGCCCGGGATCGCGCGGGTTGACGGCGGCGCCCCAGTAGAGATTCTTGGCGACGGTTTCGCTGCCGAGCACATGAGCACGCGCCGGGTCGAGCGTCCAGTAGATATACTGGCTGTTGACATAGTGGTAGCCGAGCAGCTGGCCGATCGAGCTTTCGCCGCGGGCGAGGATGCGCACCAGCTTCAGGCCGTCTACCCAGTCGAGGCCGCCACCGCCGATCTCGGTGGGATGCAGCGCATTGAGCAACCCGGCATTCTTCAGCTTGACGATTTCGGCGAGCGGCGGGCGGCCCCCGCGGTCGAGGTCTGCGGCGCGTCGGGAAAGGTCGGCCGAAATTTCCTCGGCACGGGCAAAAAGATTTTCTCGCGTCGGATTGCGGCTCACCGCGAAGACGACATTGGACTGGCTCATGGACGGGGCTCCAATTCTCCAAAAGATGATCCGGCGGGAGGCGCACGCTTCCGCCGGAAGGGTCGAGCTGAAATCTCAGAAAAGCTTGTCCGGGATCCAGCTCGCGGTTGCCGCGTCGCTCGTGCTGAAGGCCGGGATCTTCGCGGCCAGATCCTCAATCGTCTTGACGCCGGCGGCGCGCAGGCTCTCCTGCGTCAAAAGCGTCGGCTTGACGGTGATCTGCCGAGGAACGGTCTGCCCGGCTATTTCGAGCGCCGCGGCGCGGATTGAGACGGCGCCGACGACGGCCGGATTGGTCGCCACGGTGGCAACCCAGGGGCTGCCCTCCTCGGTGATCTCTTGAATATCGGCTGTGGAAACGTCGGCCGAATAGATCTTGAGTTTGCTTGCGATGCCGAGGTCGTTGGCGGCGAGCTTCACACCGCGGGCGAATTCGTCATAGGGGGCGAAGACGACCGAAATGTCGGGATTGGCGGTGAGCGCGGCCTTGGCCTGGTCGGCGGTCGAGGTCGCCGTCGTGTCGCTGACATTGCCGAAACGGGCCTTTTCGACCACGCCTTTGTTGTCGGACTTGAACTTGTCCCAGACTTCGTTGCGGCGATCGAGCGGTGCAAAGCCTGCAACATAGACATATGCCGCTTTAAAGTCCGTGCCGTTGTCCTTCACCACCTGCTCGAGAGCCAGCGACGCGAGCTCATGGTCGCTCTGCTCGACCTGCGGAATCTTCGGGTTGTTGAGATTGACGTCGAAGGCCACGACCTTGATGCCCTTGTCAAGCGCCTGCTGCACGACGTCGCCGAGCGATTCCGGCAGGCCGTGGTCGATAACGATGCCGGAGACGCCGAGATTGATCGCTTGCAGGATCTGCTCGCGCTGCTCGGCGGCGTCCTGGCGGCCAGGGAAGACGCGCAGGTCGATATCCAGCGCCTTGGCCTGGGCCTCAGCACCGGCCTGATAGGCCTGGAAGAAATCGCCGGCCGATATATAGCTGATCAGCGCCACCTTGACGCCACCCTTGTCGAAAGGCGCCGGGGCACCGGACAGGCCGTCGGCGCTTGCGCCTTGTATGAACATGAACGGAATGACGGCGGCGGAGAGTGCGAGCCGTGCGAGGGATTTCATCGTCGCGTTCCTTCTAACAATCGGAGGCGTCGTCTGACAGGTTCAGCCCTCGCGACGCTTCGATTTATTAGATATATTATCTATGCTTTTAGTAGATTTAATGATCCGATTTTGCCGGCTGCTGGAGATTCTTTGTTTTCCTGGTGCAGTACGCCAGAGAAATGTGTGCCTGGAATTCGCCCCTGCTGACGGGGCACACTTCGGCTTCGAATACAGTTCCGGATCTTGTCGATGCCGCTTCTTCACATTGAAAACATCACTCGCAGTTTCGGGTCGACGCGAGCGCTGGCTGGCGCGGATCTTTCGATAGAGCGCGGCGAGATCGTGGCGCTGATGGGGGCAAACGGCGCCGGCAAATCGACGCTGGTAAAGATTCTTTCCGGGGTGCTCGCGGCTGGCGGCGGCACGATCCAACTCGATGGCCGCCCTTTTGCGCCGCGCAGCCCGGCCGAGGCGGCGAAAGCCGGTGTCGTTACCGTGCATCAATCGACAGATCTCGTTGGCGCGGCGGGACTGACCGTTGCCGATGCGCTGCTGCTCAATCGTTTCGCCGATAGCAGTACGCCCTTCTTCGTGTCACGCACCGGCATCCGCCGCGCCGCACAGGCGATGCTCGACGCCGCCGGCTTCAGTCTGTCGCTCGACCGTGATTTCGGCGAACTTACCAGCGCTGACCGGCAACTCGTGGCAATCGCCCGCGCACTTGCCAATCGCGCCGATCTTCTCATCCTCGATGAGCCGACGGCGAGCCTTTCCGGCGAGGAAAGCCGGCGGCTCTTCGACATTCTGTTGAGGCTTCGCAAGCGGGGCCTATCGATCCTTTACATCTCGCATCGCACCGCCGATCTGGAAACGATCGCCGATCGCGCTCTCGTCATGCGTGGCGGCCGCGTTATTGGCAGCTTTTCGCGGCCGATCGATTTTTCGAGTGCCATCGAGACGATGATCGGCCGCAAGCTGGAAGCGGCGCGGCCTGATGCGCGGCCCGCGACCGGACCGGCGATTTTCGAGATGCGTGATGTCAGCCTGCTGTCGTCAGGTACGACCTTCGATCTGTCGGTGCATGAAGGCGAAGTGGTGGCGGTGACGGGCGTGCTCGGCGCCGGCAAGAGCCGCTTGCTCCAGGCGATTTTCGGTGTAACGGCGCTTGGGCGTGGCGCGATGTTTCTCGACGGCCGGCCGTACCGGCCGAAAAGCCCGGCCGAAGCCATCGCGGCCGGTGTCGCCATGGCGGCCGAAGATCGCCACCGCTCCTCGCTGATGCCGCCGGCATGGCCCGGCCATTCGCTGTCGGCGACGATCAGTCTGCCACATCTCGCCAAATGGTATCCGCATGGTTTTCTTTTCGGCGGACGCGAACGGCGCGAGGCCGAACAGGCGATGGCCCGTCTCGGCATCAAGGCCGCAGGCCCGCTCGCTTCGATCTGGTCCCTCTCCGGCGGCAATCAGCAGAAGGCGGTGATCGGCCGCTGGGAAGCGGAGCCGAGCCGGCTTTTGCTGCTCGATGAGCCCTTCCAGGGCGTGGATGTCGGCGCCCGTCACGACATCATCCGAGCAATCCGCGCCCGCACCGACCGGGCGACGCTGATCGCGACCTCCGACCCCGAAGAGGCCTATGAGGTGGCCGATCGCATCCTCGTCATCGACCGCCACGTGTTGAGGTCTCCTGCGAGTGGGATTGCCACTCCTGCCGCCATTCAGGGAATATCTGCATGACAACGATCGACAACGACCCGCTCACACACGCCGGCGCCCGGCAAAAGCCATCGCCGTGGACCAGTAGCAGTCGTTTCGCCGCCCTGGGAGCGTTCTTGCGGGCGGGCGCGGTGTTCATCCTGCTTGCGGCTCTCGTCGTTAGTTTCACCATCGCCGAGCCCGCCTTCATCAATGTCGCCAATCTGATGAGCATCCTGCAGGCGGTGTCGGTCGTCGCCATCCTCGGCGCCGGCGTCACCGTCACGCTTGCCGTCGGCGGTTTCGACCTGTCGATCGGCGCGGTCGCGGCATCGAGCGTGATGGCGGCGAGCTACGCAATGATCGTCTGGGGCTTGGACGCCTATGGAACGGTGCCACTGGTGCTCGCCTTCGGTGCCCTGGTCGGTGTCGTCAACGCCTTCCTTATCGTCCGTCTGAAGGTCCCGGATCTCCTGGCGACCTTGGCGATGATGTTCCTGCTCTCCGGCCTGCAGCTGATCCCGACCGCCGGCCGGTCGATTTCGGCGGGTCTCACCTTGCCCGACGGCTCGAAGGCGAACGGGACCTACGACCCGGCCTTCCTGCTGATCGGCCGCTACAGCATCCTCGGCACCCTGCCCGTTTCCGTGGTGCTGATGGCCGCCGTCGCCGTTCTCCTTTTCATCCTCACCGAGCGCACCCGCATCGGTCGGCTGCTGTTTGCGACCGGCGGCAATGAGGTCGCCACCCGGCTTGCGGGAGCCTCGACCGTCAAGCTGAAGACCCTTGCCTATGTCCTGTCGGGAACGCTGGCGTCGCTTGGCGGCATTGTCATCGCCGCCCGCGTCGGGCGTGGCGACGTCTCTTCGGGCGGCTCGCTGCTGATGGATTCGGTCGCTGCCGCGCTGATCGGTTTCGCCGTCCTCAACCTCAGGCGTCCAAATGTGCTCGGCACCGTCGCCGGCGCCGTCTTCGTCGGCGTGCTCTTGAACGGCCTCACCATGCTGAACGCCCCCTACTACACGCAGGATTTCGTCAAGGGCGCCGTGCTCGTCGGAGCATTGGCGCTGACCTACGGCCTCGGCCGCAGCAATCCGTAATTCAAGGAAGAAAGACATGACTCGCCAAATCAGGCTGAACGCCTTCGACATGAATTGCGTCGGACACCAGTCACCGGGGCTCTGGCGCCATCCGCGCGACGAGTCCTGGACATACAAGGACCTCGATTACTGGGTGCATCTGGCAAAGACGCTGGAGCGCGGCAAGTTCGACGGGCTGTTCATCGCCGATGTGCTCGGCGTCTACGATGTGCTGAACGGCAATGTCGATGCCGCATTGCGCCATTCCGCGCAGGTGCCGGTCAACGATCCGCTGCAGCTCATCCCGACCATGTCTTATGAGACCGAGCATCTCGGCTTCGGCCTGACCGCGTCGCTCTCCTTCGAGCATCCCTACACTTTCGCCCGCCGCATCTCGACGCTCGACCACCTGACTAAGGGACGCGTCGGCTGGAATATCGTCACCTCCTATCTCAACAGCGGCGCACTCAATATCGGCCAGCCGGCCCAGACGAAACATGACGATCGCTACGATCTTGCCGAGGAATATCTCGAGGTTTGCTACAAGCTGTGGGAGGGCAGCTGGGAGGATGGGGCTGTCGTCCGCGACCGCGAAACCGGCATCTTCACTCATCCCGACAAGGTTCATCCGATCCGCCATTCCGGCAAGCATTTCAACGTGCCGGGCATCCATTGAGCGAACCCTCACCGCAGCGCACGCCGGTGCTCTACCAGGCCGGCGCCTCCAGCCGCGGCAAGGATTTTGCCGGCGCCCATGCCGAATGCATTTTCGTCGCCTCGCCGTCGAAGGCCGTGCTGAAACGCTATGTCGCCAATGTCCGCGAGGCAGCGGCGCGTGTGGGCCGCAATCCGCGCGAAATCCTTGCCTTCAATTTGCAGACCGTCGTCCTCGGCGAGACTGATGCCGAGGCACAGCGCAAGTTCAACGAATACCGAGAATATGCCTCCTTCGAAGGCGCGCTGACCCTGATTTCAGGCTGGACCGGCATTGATTTCGGCCAGTTCGGACCGGACGAGGTGCTGCGGCATCGTCATACCAATGCCGTGCAATCGGCCGTCGAGACCTTCACGACCATTGATCCCACGAAGGAATGGACGGTGCGCGAGATGGCCGACTGGGTCGGCGTCGGCGGTTTCGGTCCCGTTTTTGTCGGCTCGCCGCAGACGGTTGCCGATCTGATGCAGGAATGGATCGAGGATACCGATGTCGACGGCTTCAACCTCGCCTATGCCGTAACGCCCGAGAGCTTCGAGGATGCCGTCGACCTGCTGGTGCCGGAACTGCAGAAGCGCGGCGTCTACAAGACCGAATATGCCAAAGGAACGCTGCGTGAGAAGCTGGGGGAGCAGGCCCTCGGCTTGTCGCGCCGCATCCGGGTGTCGCCTATCGCAATCTCTTCACCGAGCCGGCGCGCCGGGCGGCCGCGGCTGATTGAATAATGGCTGGTGACGAAGTGTCTCGCGGAGCCCGATGCTCGAATTTAATCCTCTGCCGCAATCGAGTACGGGCGCTTTTGATTTGATTGGCGCGAGCGTCCGGAATATCTGAGCAGAACCCGGCTGCCGGTCGAGATTGAGGCCGTCGCCGAGGTACTCGACGCCGGCCCTCGCAGCGCTCAGGCAAGCCGGTCAATCTGCGAATACCGCCGCCGCTTCAGAGGCGATGTCGCAGCCGACTGTCGCTGAATATTATGGCCGGCTCTTGATAATAAGGGCCTGGCAAGGCAGGAGAGTGTCCGTCGCGGAGACTGGATGCAGATGACGAGATTGGCGAATTCGCAGGGCCTAGAGATATTGCATGATGGGCATCGTACCCGCCTGAAATGGCACCGGCTGCGCAAGCGGGTTGCCGATCCGCTGTTTTCCGCCGAAGTGATGCGGAGGGTTTTGCAGCAGGCGCCTCGATGGAGCTCGATCTGCGCGTGCGCGCCGACGGCGGCTTCGTCGTGCTGCACGACAGGGAGCTCGAAGGTGAAACG